>DATDNS010000594.1:0-2614 GCA_036518155.1 Bacteroidota bacterium | reverse complement strand
TATGAATCCAAAACTATTATGACCGGCTCAATCTCCGGATGCGGCCAGGCGCTTCTTCGCTCTCTGCCGGATCCTGATCCGCACAAATTCTACAACACTCGGGATCCCCGGAATCAAAATCAACGCGATGATGACGAGGCTGAAGTTGTTCTTCACCACCGGAATATTCCCGAAGAAGTACCCCGCCGAGACGATCGAAGCGACCCACGCAACACCGCCGACAATGTTGTACACAATGAACCTTCCATACGTCATGTCGCCGATTCCCGCCACGAACGGCGCAAACGTGCGGATGATCGGCAGGAAGCGCGCAATGATGATCGTTTTCCCCCCGTGTTTTTCGAAGAATGCGTGCGTTCGCTCCAGGTATTCTTTGTTCAGGAATCTCGAGTGCTCCTGGTGAAAAACCTTCGGACCGACATAATGACCGATCCAGTAGTTTGCCGTGTCTCCCCCAACCGCCGCGACCACCAGGACCGCCGAGGCAATCCACGGGTCGAGCGCGTGAATTACCGCCAACGCCCCCACGGCGAACAACAGCGAATCTCCCGGTAAAAAGGGGGTAACGACAAAGCCTGTCTCGCAAAAAACGATCACAAACAGGATCCCATAGACCCATACGCCGTAGGTTGTACACAGCGTCAGCAGGTGCACGTCGATGTGTAGAATGAACTCTACCGCTTCTTTGAGAAATTCCATTTCCTATTCAGCAATCAGTTGACATCATTGTGCAGCTTCGCACCGTTTCTCCATCCGGATCGGCCACATTCCGCGATTGGCGACCGTCAATCGACATTATGTTCATTTGATTCCGAGCAATTCCACTTCGAAAATCATAGTGGCATTGGGCCCAATATCCTGGCCGGCACCACGCTCGGCGTACGCGAGGTTCGAAGGAACATAGAGTTCCCATTTCGATCCGACCGGCATCAATTGCAGCGCCTCGGTCCACCCCGGGATGACCTGGCTGATGACAAACTCGGCCGGCTCCCCCCGCTTGTAGGAACTGTCCACTTCCTTGCCGTCGAGCAGTTTTGCCGAATAATTGCACCGCACGGTGTCTTTTGGAGTCGGTTTGGGCCCCGTCCCCTCCTTAAGTATCTTATACTGGAGGCCGGAGGCGGTGGTAATGACCCCCTCTTTGGATTTGTTCGCCGCGAGAAACGCCTCACCTTCCTTTTTGTTCTTCTCTGCGAGGGCTGCTGCTTTTTCGCTCCTCTTTTTCACCATGTCCTTTTGAAATGCCGTCATGCAGTCGGCAACTTCTTTCTCGGTCATGGCGGGTTTCGCACCCGAAAGGCCGTCTTTCAATCCCCGTATTAACGCGTCCTGGTCGATCTCAAGCGACTGCTGTTTCATGTTCTTGGCGAACGTCAATCCGATCCCGTAGCTTACTTTTTGCTTCTCCGTCTTTATTGCTGTCTTCTTCTGTGCTTCACTGCCACTCACAATCGTTACAAACGCCAATGCTGCGACGACCAACACTCTCATAACCCCGCTCCTTCCGTGATAATAGGATGATTGTTCTGGATCCCGTCCGACGATGCGGCGGTGTTGACCGGGCTCGATCGTGAACTGGTCCATCTTCTTGTCTTCCGACAATATAGCGGAATTTCGGTTACTGAACCAACGGGATTTGAAGGAAGGAGAAGAAAAACAAAATGGCCGCCGGGTCTCCCGGCGACCATTTGGATTGTCGTCCTTCATTTACAGATTCAACTACCTGATAGCGTATACCGTTATACCCCAATGCGCACGGTCGTCGGGGGGATCGTCGTTCCAGTCATTGAACGCATGCGACCCATCCGTTCTGTAGTTGATCTCGTACTCTCCTTTGTCCAGCGTGATCGTTTTGTCCGCAACGCGGTTCTTTTTCGCTCCGCCGGCCCACGAGGTCTCGTCGATTTCCATGCGCCAAATGGTCTCGCCGGTCTCCGTATTCTTGATCCAACCGTAGTCCGCCAACTCGTCGCCGTCAGCTTCCCCAAGTGCATAGACACGAACTTTCGTCTTTGAAGAAAGCGTAAACCGCTGGTGGACGTGCTTGTCATCGCTCACACGAATGAGCTGTGCAATGACACCGGCCTCGTTGTCTTCATTGAAGCTGGAGACCGAAGACGGATCAAAATCCTTTCCCGCACCCATGATGGTCAATCCCCAGTGTTCCGGGTCAAACGGCGGGTCGGCATTCCATTCGTCGTATGAATGTGACCCGTCCGTCTGGTAGTAGGCAACATAGTCCCCTTTTGGCAATTCAACGATTTCGTCCACGAACCTGTTCTTCGAAGCACCACCGGCGTGGAATGTACGTCGTGCGTCCATAGTCCAGACGCGTTCCCGCGATCTGGCATTAACGACCCACGCATAGTCAACCATCTCCCTGTTGTCATCCACTGATTCACCCAGCGCATAAATGCGTATTGTTCCATCTTTCTTCAACGAGAAGCCCGCACTCTTGTAGTCATTGTCACGCATTCGTACGAGACTGACGAGAACATTCTTCTCCTCTTGTGGAGGATCAACGACTTTGACCGAGCCTGCATCTCCCGCATCGACGAGAGAAACCGTGATGCCGTAATTGAATGGATCGTACGGCGGCCTGGCGTTCCAGTCG
>DATDNS010000593.1:0-2218 GCA_036518155.1 Bacteroidota bacterium | reverse complement strand
ATCTGTGATGAGGATTTTCATAGGGGGTCCCGTGAATTAAGACTCGTTGTTGTGAATTCGTATCAGGACAGACAGCGTGAGTGTGAAGCACATTGGACCTTGACTCCGCATGCGCAATGGGTGATCAAGAGAGCTGCGACGTTATCCCATTGAATAAAAAATAGGAAAATTTCCGTGAAGCAGCAAATGAACTTTACACATCCAACACGCGTCTCCCGTTCTCGCGTTCTCATCGGCATGCGAAATGTGATGAATTAATCGGCAATTATCTGTATGTTTGTGGAGAATCGTTCCCGTTCTTCGATCCCAAAACTGCGACTACTAACGACAAATCACCGCCGGTGATTTAGGAGGTCAATTCCATGGCTACGCGCGCACACAACTTTTTTGCGGGTCCAGCAATACTCCCGACATCAGTCCTTGAAGAAACAAGGGATGCCGTAATGGATTTCGCGAACCTCGGTGTCTCAATCATGGAAATCAGTCACCGTGACAAAGCCTTCGAAAAGGTGATTCAGGAAGCCCAGCAGGATGCCCTCTCCCTCATGGGACTCTCCGGACAAGACTATGCGGTCATCTTCCTGGGAGGCGGAGCAAGCATGCAATTCGCGATGGTCCCCATGAATTTCCTCCAGAAGAAGGCTGATTATATCAACACTGGAGAATGGGCATCAAAAGCCATCAAAGAGGCGAAAATGCTGGGTGAAGTACATGAGGCTGCTTCTTCGAAGGCAACGAACTTCAATCAATTACCGAAGGAGTTCAAGTTTTCGCCCGACGCGGACTACGTCCATTTGACCACGAACAACACAATCTTCGGTACTGAGTGGAAAACAATCCCTGATGTCGGCGCTGTCCCGCTCATTGCCGACATGTCGTCGGACATGCTTGGCATCCGCCGCGATTTTTCGAAATTCAGTCTCATTTACGCGGGGGCACAGAAAAATCTCGGTCCTGCCGGCGTTGTCATGGTCATCATCAAAAAATCCTGGATGGAAGCCAGAGCAAAGAGCAACGTTCCGACGATGTTGAAATACAAGACACACGTTGACGGACTTTCCCTCTACAACACTCCGCCGGTCCTCCCCATTTTCGTTCTTGGGAAGACCCTGAAGTGGATTCACAGGGAAGGCGGGCTCGGTGCTATCCAGGAACGGAATGAAAAAAAGGCCAAACTGATCTATGATATGTTCGACGCATATCCACAGTTTTACAAAGGAGCGGTTGTCAACAAGGAGGATCGATCCCTGATGAATATTACGTGGACAATGCCGACGCCGGAGCTCGAGGACAAGTTTGTGAGCGAAGCCAAAGCGAAAAGAATGCTCGGACTGAAAGGACATCGTTCGGTAGGGGGTTGCAGGGCATCAGTTTACAACGCATGCCCGATGGAATCGGTCGAAGCACTCGCAAAATTCATGGAAGAATTCTACAAAGCAAACAAGTAGACCCGGTTGTGCTCAAACAAAAACCCCTTCGCTGATTACAACGAAGGGGTTTCTTGTTCCTCTGCTCTCTGCTCTTTACTCCTTACTCCTTACTCCCTGCTCTTTACTTCCTTCTCATTACTCTTGCTGCCCTCTGATGACCACCTGCTACTCTCCCAATCTTTTGATGATGGTCCTGTTCTGCTGATTGCAGATATTCTTCCCTTCGGCGGTGAAGAGATAGTCAATCCTGTTCTTGTAGAATTCCGCGATGCGGCCACGGACCATCTTCATTGTGCTGTTCAGGAACCGGTTCTGTTCCGTAAATCCTTCTCCGAGGACTCCGATCGCAGAAGGGAGCCAGCGCTCCGGGAACATTCCGCCAAACTGCCCGCCCTGTTTGTATGCATCGATTTCGTGTTCCAGCATCCGCAGTGCCGCGTCCTGCCCCACCGGTGAATCGAGCGTCAGCTTGTTCCGTGAAAGCCAGCCAAGGACGGCGTCACGGTTGGGGACGACCAATGCCACCGTCGACGGGGATTGATTGTTGTACAGCATCATCTGGTCGATGTACGACGAATGAGCAACGATCATCTCTTCGATCCCTTCAGGGCTGTACTTCTCTCCATCGTGACTGATGAGCAGACTTTTCTCACGTCCAAGTACGAAGAGAAAGCCGTCGCTATCCACATAGCCAATATCGCCGGTGTAGAGCCACCCATCCCGCAAGACCTCCCGCGTTGCTTTTTCATTCTTCCAGTATCCCAGCATCACATTTTCACCCTTGATGA
>DATDNS010000592.1:0-9097 GCA_036518155.1 Bacteroidota bacterium | reverse complement strand
GAATCCAGCCCCGCCACACCCGACAACTCCGGCAGATCTTATTTTTTCAGGGAGGGACACTGATAGTGGGCGATGATCCGTTGGGCGCAAGTTCAATTAAATCAAGCTAATACCTGAATCTCTGAAAGTCAACCGATCCGTTGCTACAGGATACCATTTTTCGCAGTTTGCTGCTTGAGAAGTCTCGTGCAAGTCCGTTGAAATTAGAAGCAACCATGTTTGAGTTTGAGGAGTCTCATAGACAGGACCAAGAGTTGGTCGCTGAAACATTCAGTTACCAGGGACGTATCACCGTAGACAACATCGGGGGTTTCATCATGAAATACTTCACACGCTTTTCCGCAGTAATTGCCCTCTTTTTCGTCCTATCCGCATTCACGCCGAATACCGTATCACCGGTTGAAGGTTTATGGATAGGAGAATTCACGTCTGTCGATCATTCCGTGTCCTTCAAAGTGCATTTCTGGCAGGATCACGACGGACTGAAGGGCAATATTTACCTGTCTGACGGAGGTTCCAGGGAACTTCCCTTGAGCTGGGTGATGGTTGAATCCACCAGCGTTCACTTCGAGCTTGTGCAGAATTCCGGCACTCTGGTTTTTGATGGGATATTGAAGGATGGCAAAATATCCGGAGATTTGCTCTGCTCGAACTTACGCGGGAAATTCCAGCTTACACCGGAACGGCTCGTCAGCCTGTAATGCGTTGAACGATCATCACTGGTTTTGGATCCCGGTCATCGGTTGGCCTGATCCAAGCCGGTCAAGGCGACATTCGATCGGCCGTCGCAACCCTCCCTACCGAGAATTGTAATCCACCACCCTGCTGAAATCTGCCCGACCATCTACATGACGATAAGCGGCACGTGCAGCACTGCCCACAAGCCGTACGTCCAGGCTGTCTCCTTGCGTGCTGCGGGTGCAAGAGCGTAGAAATACACACCTTTCGCTATCGTATTGCTCATCATGGAAATGATGATGGCTGCACTGAGAATGTGCACGGAAGCATCCGTGCCGTGAACGACCGACATGATAAAGGGAGTAATATCCGTGACTCCCACAAGAGCAGCCAATCCGATGATCCCCGAATTTCCCAATTGTGTCTGCACAACGTTCGTCACCACCGTCAGAAGCACGAACAAGAGAGCAAAGCCAATCGCGGGCCTTATCTCGAATGGATTCTGCAGTCCCGGGACCTCTCCATCCTTGTTTGAATGCTGAACGCCTGACGTCCTTAGCGAGAACAGGATTCCTACAACCGAGAGCAGGGCCAGTTTCCACCAAAGAGCCGGCATGAAGCTGGCATTGACGGCCCAAATCAGGGCGAGCATGCGAAAATACGATACACTGCTGGCAAGAATTGAAGCCTGAAGTGCGCTGCTTGCCCGTTCCGGGGAAGTACCTCCGATCCTCCCTACCGCCACCGTCACCGCCGTGCTGGAAATCATTCCACCAAAGAATCCCGATACCCAAAGTCCAATCTTTTCTCCGAAGCGCTTTTCAAGATAATATCCGACGAACCCGATCGTGGAAACAAGGATGACGATTTGCCAGATTTTCGTTGGATTGAGGGCAAACTGCGTATACTGCTGGTTCGGCAGCACCGGATAAATGATAACGGTGACCAGCAGGAATTTCATCGCCGCCAGGAATTCGACACGGTTGAGACGTTCGACGTATGATTCGAGCATCGCCTTTTCGGAAAGGAGGATCGTGTTCATGACACCGATTGCCATGGAGGCCCAAACGTCGACAAGGAGAGCCATCGCCCCGGTGATGAATGTCAGGAGGGCAGAAAATTCACTCGTCGAGCCAAAGCGTTCGCTCCGAATTTTTGCGATGTACGCAATCGATGTCAATGCGCCCACGGCGAGCAGCCCGATCGGAAGCATGAAGGTAACACCGACCTTGTAGAGCCACGCGCAGCCGAATCCAAACATGCTAATGATGGGATGGGTGCGGACACCTCCGAAGACAAGTTTCTGTTGCTCCAGTTTTGTGCTTTCCCGTTCGAGTCCGACCAGGAATCCCAGGGCAAGGGCAACAATGAACCGCAATTCGGTTGTCCATTCAAATGCGTTCATAACAATCAGTGTGTTTATGGTGGAATAATCGCTACGTCGACTTCTGTAGCGTTGAGGACGGTCTTAAGGATCCCGGGGTCGATTTCAACCAGGAAGCCCCGCTTTCCGCCGTTGATATAGATCTTTGACAATGAGAGAATTGTCTTTTCAGCATATACCGGGAGTGGCAACCGCGTCCCGAACGGGCTCGTACCGCCGAATTGATATCCCGTTGCGCGCTGAGCGGTAGCGGCGTCACAAGGCTCTATTCGCTTTACCCCGATACTCCTGGCTAATTCTTTCGTGGAGACTTCCCGGTCTCCGTGCATCAGGACGAGAAGAGGTTTCCGGAGGTCAGTCTCGAACACGAGCGTTTTTACCACTTCGTGTTCGGGGACTCCAAGCGCTGTTGCGGAGAGTCGTGTGCCGCCGTGTTCTTCATAAGTGTAGAGGTGCGGTCGAAAGGCAATTTTCTTCTCACGAAGAAAGCGGACTGCCGTTGTCACGGGATATTCATTTTCTCGAGCCACGGACTCTGCCTAGCGATGAATGGTGTTCACGAACCATCCGAATCTTCCCAAATCGACCCTTCCGTCAACGAATAGAACACCTTCTTTCTTGAGCAGCGCCATCTGTCTCCTGAATGACTGACTAGCTTTTGGGAACGAAAGTTGTCCGCGCTTGTTTATCACGCGCTGCCAGGGAACTGGCGATCCGGACGGAAGCGCGTGGAGCGCATATCCAACAAGGCGAGCATTTCCCGGAAACCCTGCCTCCATCGCCACCTGTCCATAGGTCGCAACACGTCCTCTGGGAATCTGTTGCACGACACGCCAAATGATCTGATAAGTGTCCCGCATTACCTGTTTGCACCCGGGAACGGGGAGTATTTCCGGGCCGATAACACGAAGACCTGGGAAGACGATTCCCTCATTACCCAATGACGGTTCTTATCAAGCCGGAACCGGTTCTGCGAATTTGGCAAGTTCTTTCGCAGAAGCTTTGTCGACGTCGGCGTGCAGACTATTGCCGTGCGCATCCATGGTTACAATGACGGGGAAATCCTTGACGACCACGTGCCACATCGCTTCGGGAATTCCGAATTCCATGAAATCGACGCCCGCTACTTCCGTTATGCATTTCGAATAGTACTGCGCTGCTCCTCCAATTGCGCTGAAGTATACGGCGCCCACTTCTTTCAATGCTGCAAGCGTCTTGGGGCCCATACCGCCTTTCCCGATGACAGCCCGGACACCGAACTTCCGAATAACATCCCCCTGGTACGGTTCCTCACGTATGCTTGTCGTCGGACCGGCCGCTTTGACCTCCCACTTTGACCCTTCTTTGAGCATCACGGGCCCGCAGTGATAGATTGCTCCACCCTTCAAGTCAACCGGCGAATCGTGGCTGATCAGGTGGTGATGGAGGACATCCCGTCCCATGTGAAGCATGCCATTCAGCAGGACAACGTCGCCGACTTTGAGGCTTCGGATTTGATCTTCAGAAATTGGCGTTGTCATTTTCACCTCCCGACCCGTGAGCGGCAAACCATCTTCCTTTGCCATGTGCACGGCGGGGGTGTCGTCCCTATACATCCACCGCTTGATAGATCCGGTCTTCGAATCCAGGACTATACCGAGCCGTCTAAAGGCCCAACAATCATACGCCACAGAAACGAAAAAGCTTGCCGGGAGTCGATGGAATGCGCCGACCTTGCATCCAATGAGCGACACTCGCCCGCCAAACCCCATTGTGCCGATCCCAAGCTTGTTGGCGTCGCGCATCACGGTGTTCTCAAGCTTTGCCAGTTCAGGATTGGGATTCACATCGTCAAGGGACCGGAATAATTGTTGTTTTGCAAACGCATAACCGGAGGCCCTGTCGCCGCCGATTGCAACACCGAGCGCCCCAACGCTGCATCCCTGGCCCTGCGCTTGATACACGGCGTGCATAATGCATTTACGGACGCCTTCGAGGCTCCGCTCTGCCCTGCCGAGGTTGGGAATTTCCATCGGAAGAGAATACTGGATGTTCTTGTTTTCACATCCTCCCCCTTTCAGCAGCAAGCGAATAACGATATCGTCGCTCTCGTGCTGGTTGAAATGCACCACGGGTGCACCGACACCGAGGTTGTTTCCGCTGTTCTTCCCGGTGATTGAGTCAACGGTGTTGGTCCGGAGCTTTCCGAGTTTCGTCGCTTCGACGATCGCCTGTTCGATCTGTTTTCTCATGATAATCTGGTTTGCTCCGACCGGGGCTTCAACTTCGAAGGTCGGCATTCCTGTGTCCTGGCAAATGGGACCGCTGTGGTCACACGCCATGTCGACATTGACTGCGATCGCCTGGAGAGCCAGGCCTGCCTGCGATGTCTTGTCTTCTTCCTCTTTGGCCCGGGTCAGCGCGCGGCGGACATCGGTGGGTAGATTTGTGGATGTTTCAATAATGAGTTTCAGAACGCTTTCTTTGAAATTCTGCATGAGCATTGTTCTCCTTTGTCAGTCTGCCTGCTTGGTATTCTCGTCAATCCAATCGAGTACCGTTTTGTACCACAATTCCGCGTTTTGGGGCTTTGCAACAAAATGCCCTTCGTCGGGGAAGTACAGCATTTTCGATTTCACACCATTGCGTTGGAGCGCTGTGAAAAGCTGGAATCCTTCGCTCACGTCAACTCGAAAATCGAGCTGACTGTGGATCACCAGGGTGGGTGTTTTGAAATGAGAAGCCGAATTGAGCGGCGACCATTTTTCATAAAGTTTGGGATCGCTGTATGGCGTTCCTTTGAATTCCCATTGCGGGAACCAGAGTTCTTCAGTGGTCCCGTACATACTTGTCGGGTTGAAAACGCCATCGTGGGAGACGATGCATCGGAAACGATTCGTATGCCCGCCAAGCCAATTCATCATGTAGCCGCCGTACGAAGCGCCTGCCGCAGCGACCCGTTTGCCGTCTGTGAACCCGTACGTCTTAAGGACATAATCGAGGCCGTTCATCAGGTCAGTGTAGACCCTGCCCCCCCAGTCTCCGCTGATTTCATCAGTGAATTTCTGCCCGTAACCCGTGCTACCCCGCGGATTGATCAGAACCGCGACATATCCGCGCGAGGCAAACATTTCAGCATTCCAGCGGTAGTGGAATTCGTCCCCCCACTGCCCTTGCGGGCCGCCGTGGACAAGAAATACCACGGGATATTTCTTCGAGGCATCGAACGCGGGGGGTCTCAGCAGAAAGCCCTCAACCTTTGTCCCTTCAGCCCCTTTAAACCAAAACTCTTCAAGCGTGTTCATGTCAAGGTTTGCGAGTCGATCTGCATTGACTGAAGTAAGCTGTCTGGTGTTCTTTCCGTCATTGTCGGCACGGTACACTTCCGCAGGTCTGTTGACGTTTTGTTTCACAAAGACGATCGTCTTTCCATCCGGCGTCAATTGCAAGGAGGTGTTGAACCCGTTATTTTCAAGAGTCGTCACTTTTCCGTCGGCAATCGATATCCGGAAGATCGTCACGTTCCCTTTATCGTCGGCATTGAAGTAGATCGACCTGGAATCCGGGGACCACACCATATCATTCACGCTGTAGTCTATCGATTCTGTGATATTGGTCCGTTTCCCCGTTTCCCGCTCATACAGAACAATCTGATTCTGGTCAGCCTCAAAACCGGGTCTTTTCATTGCCCGGTACGCGACATACTTACCGTCGGGCGAGTAGAGAGGTTGGCTGTCGTTTGCGGGATTATCGGTAATTTTCTTGAGAGGCCCTCCGGTTACAGGGACAACATAAATATCGTTGTTCGTGCTGACGGCGACGACTGGATCCGTATTTCGTTCGAACGCTATCTCCTTGCTATCGGGAGAAAACGCGTAATCCCAATTTCCTCCGAGATCGATAGGTGGAGTATCATATTCCCCCGGGGTGAGATCCTTCGCGGGTCCGCCTTCTGAAGGCATGATGAAAAGATGACTCCGCTTCCCGTCTTTCCATTGGTTCCAAACACGATACGGCAGGTGGTCAAAGATTTTCGCCTTCACCTTGCTTTGGTCCATCGCTTCGAGCCGCATTTTGTTACAGTCATCAGATTGACAGTCGGGAAAAACGTCGGAGGTGAATGCAAACCACTTTCCATCAGGGGACACGATCAATCCGGATGCCTCCGTGGAAATGGAAGACACTTTCTTTGCTTCGCCGCCGTCTGCGGGGATCGTCCAGATTTGAGATTCGCCGTCACGCGTTGAGATAAACGCTATCGTCTTTCCGTCCGGCATCCATTTTGGAGAATTGTTGGCACCTTTTGCCGTCGTGAGCTGCTTTGCCGCGCCGCCATCGATCGAAACAAGGTAGATATTACTGTTTGACTTGTTTTGAAGCGTATCCTGGTATGTCACGACAAACGCCACCCATTTCCCATCGGGCGAAATGGACGGATCAGAGACCCTGCCAAGACTTATCATGTCGCTGAACGCTATCGGTCGTTTCGTCTGAGAGGATGATGAAAGGGATAGAGAAATCAAGAACATCGAAAGCAGGGCCAGCTTCTTCATAGTCATTCTCCGCTTGGTTGTTTCGCGAAATGCTTACACAAGGAATGCGGGACATCGCCACCGCAATTTCGTCTCGTTAAAATATAGGTGAAAAACGAAGAAGCCGCAACGCTTGACACACGCATTGCGGCTCATTTGGCGAAAATGAGAAAGTCACAGACTCGTGAATTGACGTTCAGCCCGTTTTCTGCGTGACAGGCTGCTCTTCATACAGCTCGGTCCTGATGATCTTCCGGAATCGTTCCGGCATTTCTTCGAATGCATGTTCCCAGCACAGATTGTGAGTGATAAACCAATTGGCGAGTGTTTCCCCGTCGTCGTTTTTCCAGCGGTCCCAGTTCCCGTCTGAAGGTCTTTCGATCTTCCAGAAGAATTTCCTGCCGCATTTGCTGCACGTCCTGTCTTTGATGAGAGCCATGATGAAGTGAGAAGGTAGAAGTTTGAGGTTAGAAATAAGTGAAAGATGGTTTGGTCAATTTAGTAATTGGGTAAATAGGTAATTGGGTAATTTAGTAATTAGACTTCTCAAAGAAAGACCACTAACCAATATCGTTCGCGGCCCGTTACAATCCATGTGTCACCTTGAGTTGCCGAAAAGGAACACGAGGGGACGCCAAAGTCGCGAAGCCCATGCACGTTCGCTGTGGTCCGCTGAAGGATCATAGTACGTCTGGAAGTCGACATTCTCTTTGTAGCCTTTGTGTCTCAGGAGTTCAATCATTCTTTCCATGCCGGGCTTCAACGTGGCTTCGCCCGCATAACCTCCGCAATCCATGTAGATTCTGATGCTTCGCTTCGTTTTCTTCTCCTCCTCCAATTCCTTCAGGACCCTGCCTTCATTATAGGAAAATGCGCTCGAAAGGCAAGCGGTTTTTGAGAAAACGTCAGGATACCACCACGCAAAAAGGAACGATATCAACCCGCCTAGCGATGAGCCCATCACTGCGGTGTTCAGACGGTCCGGCTTTGTCCGATACGTCGAATCGATCAACGGTTTGACAGTCCGGACGACGAAGTCAGCGTAGGCCCTTCCAGGTCGGGAATCCGAATATTCGATCATCCTGTCCGGGGTATTGTAAATCCCCACCACGATAATTTCCTCCATGGTCCCCGCGCGGATAAGGCTGTCCGCTACTTCGTCCACACGCCAGTCGAATCCGGCGAAGGAAGTGCGTGGATCAATGATATTCTGTCCATCGTGCATGTAGAGGACGGGATAGCGTCGGTTGGGCTCCCGGTTATAGGAAGGCGGAAGCCAAACGATCAAATCGCGCGAGTGCTGAAGACCAACACCTTCCAACCCTTTATGATACCGTACTGTTCCTGTGATCCCGCCGCTGGTTTTGACCATACCGTCACTCCAGGCGACAGGTCTGATGACGATTTCGGTGTCACCCAACACAACCAAATGACTGTTACCGGGGATCACTCCGGCTTCGTACACCGCCTGGACATCCCATCCACCCCGGGTGATTTTGTATTCCAGATTCCGGCCCGACGCAAACACGAATTGCTTCGTCCGAACGGAATCACCCTTGTTATCAAGCTCAATGAGAGCAGGATTCCAATTACCGAAAGCAGAGTCGTTTCCTGCGATGAAGACTTTCGAGTCTTTCGGGGATGATGCCGGAGGGAAGACGGTAACAGTTACGCGAAAGTATTGTGGAAAGCACTCACTTGAACAAGCGAGAAGTAGCGAAAGAATAATGTGGGATCTCAACTTCAACGTTCCACGCTTCATAGATTTTGACTGATCCAGAAATGATCGGATAAGAGGCGTCTTCCTGTCCTTTGATCAGACATACGCATAAAGATGCACGTTTCGTTACGAACGACCATCACCGTCTGCGAATATTGATGGCCGGGAGCCGCCGGTTCGCGCCGAAGTACGTGTCGCATGATGACCTCGTTGACCTGACGCCGGAAGCTGCGGCCTTAGCGTCATCAAGCACTTCATGGATGTCGACAAAGTTGAAGTCGGAACAATTCTGACACAGGTTTGACGCTGCGTTCCGGGAGAGTCTACTCTGCGCTCCTCCCCGGAAGCGATATCTGTCAGCCGCTTTCTCCCGTTTCAGATTCGCCCGGTTTGTAGATGACTCCGCGGTTTTGCTGACCGTTGATCTTCACGAGGAGAGGCATCGCGAATCGAATGAGACGGGTGAACACTTTTTCCTCTGTTGCCTTCTGCGTTGCTATCCAGTCCCAATCCACAAATCCATCCCGCCCGTCCGACGGAACGGTGAAATATCCGGTCATAAACGACGTAATATTCTGGAAGAAATGCGATCCTTGCGAAGGGGCCACTTCAAAGTCTTTGAACCCCGCCTCAACGATGACCCTCGCACCGGCAATTTGATCCCACTTCACCGGAACGCCGAGCCACGGGTCAAGGCTCCCCCATCTCCCGACACCGATGAGGAGATACGGCCGATGTTCTGCAACGAGTTTCTGATTGAATTCGCTGACCTCTTTTGCAACGACGTGGCTGCGCGACCGATCA
>DATDNS010000591.1:0-4780 GCA_036518155.1 Bacteroidota bacterium | reverse complement strand
CGGCGCGCGGTATGTTGCAACGTCGGGTGCAAACATCTCATCTGTTTCCGGGATCGATGCAATTACCTGGAACCCTGCAGGTTTGGATGCGGGGAAAGGGAGCAGCGCTCTGTTCTCCTACCGGCAGTACATCGCCGATATCGGCATCAGCTATGTTGCTCTCTCCACCAAGCTGGAAGGCGTTGGTTCTGTCGGCCTGTCGCTCCGGTCGTTCAATATTGGAACGATCCCGGTGACGACCGAGACCCAGCCTGACGGCAACGGCCAGGTCATCAACCCGTCATTTTTCACGCTCGGATTGAGCTACTCGAAGCAATTGTCTGACCGCGTTGGCTTCGGTGTGAACATCAACGTGGTGAGCGAGAGCTTTGGCGGTGTCTCTGCCAGCGGTATTGCGTTCGATGCGGGTGTGCAGTATCAAAACCTTATCGGCGTCCAGGGGCTTGCCCTTGGCGTGGCGGTAAGAAACATCGGGACATCGATGCAGTATGGCGGATCAAGCCTGTGGGTTCAGGCGACGGATCCGGGCAGTTCCCGCGGATTGACGAATTACAAGGTTGAGGCCGCATCGTTCCAGATGCCTTCGGTCATCGACATTGGCGTGGGTTACACCAAACCTATCGATGACGAGAACAGCGTCAAGATCAGCGGAGCATTTGAGAACGACAACTTCGGAATCGACGGCTATCGTATCGGCGGTGAATATGCGTTCCAGAATTCCATATTCGTCCGTGCCGGCTATCTGTATAGCACCGATCCGTCGGGAACGGTCTCGATCTTCCAGAACTACACGCTCGGCGCAGGTGTCAACCTTGAGAAATTCGCAGGAGTCGGAATTAGCGTTGATTACGCTTACGTTCCTGTGAAGTTCTTCTCTGCCAATCACATGATTGACATCCACCTGGATTTCTAGCGTCACGCGTCTTTCGTGCGAAGACCGCAGGCGGGCAGTCGAATGCTCGCCTGCGGTTTTTTCTTTATGCCAGGTGGCCGAATATCGGCGTCCCTGGCAATTTTGACGAGTCTTTTGTATTTTTGTTCAAACAATATTCTTCCTCCAACGTCCTTTCGATACCGCCAGTCTTCGTATTCCGCCGCTGATCGACTGACTGGGCCAAGGACATTTAAACGTTCCGGACATGAAAAAAGCCATCTTGTTCTTTCTCACCGTCATTTTGTTCGCGCCTGCCATATTCGCTCAACAGTATCGCACAAGCGCTCCGTTCACGATGAATGCCGAATTTGCACGTTTTCGGTATGATTCGGTGTCGACGTATGTCGAAGTCTATTATGGATTCTACCCCAGACTTTTGAGTTACAATCTGGCGGATAGCGTCTTCAAAGGAGCAGCATTTCTCACGACAGTCATCCGGAGGGCAGACACAAGCAAGACTGTGGTGAACGAACGACTTCTGGTTCCGTTTACCGTAGCCGATACCATATTCAGGAACGTCAACGCGACATTCGTTACACAGACCGGCTACGTGCTTCCATTCGGAAATTACGTCCTTTCCGTTTCTGCAGCAGACTCCTTGATGCCCTCCCGACAGGATTCTGTCAGCTATTCGCTCAAACTGGGTCCGGTCCCGGCAGTCACTTCGACAAGCGACCTTGAGCTGTGTTCTGAAATCAACAATGAATCGCGACACGCGAAGTTGTTCGAAAAGAACTCGTTGGAAGTGGTGCCCAATCCATCCCTGGTGTACGGAGTAACGACGCATCCGGTTTCGTTCTACTACATGGAAGTCTACAATGTCAACACTGATTCAACCTACACCGTCAAAGAAGATCTCCTTGATGGTTCGAACAACGTTGTCCGTCAGTCCGTGAAGAATCAAAAGTATACAGCGCGGAATGTGGTCGATGTTGGCATGATGAATGTGTCGTCCTTTCCGTCAGGTCGATATCAACTCAGGGTGTCGGTCTGCAACCAGGCTGGCAATGATCTGTCCGGCGCGACAAAAACAATCTTTCTGAACAATCCGCACATCAAGCAACAGAAGGCCAATCCTTCCGCCCTCAACGCAACGGAGTTTGCAGGAATGACCTCCGACGAGCTTTCCGACGAGTTCCGCGAAGCGCAATACTACGCAAAGGCGGATGAGACAAAGAGGTTCAAGCAGCTGACAACCCAGGAATCGAAAAGGGACTTCCTGGCCAGATTCTGGTCCGACGTCGAAAATGGTGCCGGCGGACGAATGTCCATCATGAGAGGCGAATTTCTTCACCGCATCGGTGTGGCCAACCAGCGCTACCACGGGTTCGGCAAAGACGGATGGCAAACCGACCGGGGCCGCGTCTACCTCGTGTACGGTGAACCTGATGAAGTGGAACGGTTCCCGAGCAGTGAGAATTCCAAGCCGTATGAAGTCTGGCACTATTACAACATCGAAAGCGGTGTGGAATTCGATTTTGTCGATCGGTCCGGTTTTGGCAACTACATTCTCGTGAACTCGACCAAACGCGGCGAGAATCAGGATGACGGATGGCAGCGCTTTTTGCAATAGCTGTCTTTTGCTGTGTCAATGCGGGCATCAGTCGTCCTGCGGACACGCTCTTCCTCGCGGAAACCTCGTTTGGCTCATTTGAACAGGCAACTCGCATTACCGTCGGCCCGCAGGGCTGGGTGTACATCATCGATGGCAAGAAGAATGCGATCGACATTTTCAAGTCACCCCAGGATCCTCCAACGGTCCTGGGAGGCTATGGCTGGACATCGGTCGCGTTCGACAAACCGACAGGCGTAGCAACGGACGGACTGAATATCTATGTCTCCGACTACGGCAACCATCGTATCCAGCGGTTTGACAGATACTCAACACTCCTTTCGTCTCTCTCCACGCGTGATACAACATATGCTCCTGCACGTTTCGGATATCCTGCGGGCGTGGCACTGTCGAACCTTGGCGAACTTATCATCCTCGACGGCGAAAACTTAAGAATCGTTGAATTTGGAGCAGATTCGCGATTCGAACGAACATTCGCAGATCTAAACGCAGCGGGTGGAAAGTTGCAAAACCCGATCAAAGTCTGTTCACAGGGAGACCAGTACATCTACGTCCTCGAAGACGACAGGATTCTCGAATTCGATTTCTACGGCAATTACGTCCGGACCATCGGGGGATTCACGGATAAAGTCGTGGGAGGACAGTCCACAGCGACAGGTATCGTTGCGGTTTGTGCTGACACGCTCTTCTGGTTTTCTTCGGACGGGTCGTTGAATTCCAAAACGCCGGCCGCTTCACTCATCGCCGAAGAGCCTGTCAGCGATGTTCAGGATTTGGCGTTTTACGATAATCGCATGTTCGTGCTCACCCCCCGTCGATGCACCATCTTCAGGATCCAATCCGTCGCACACTGACCTCATTCCTTGACTCTCATCGCGTTTTGGATTAATTTTTATTGCACGTTCATTCATTACTGACATCTTACCTACCGGGAGAACCTATCATGGCAACGCGTTGCATCAATAAAGTCATCTTGATCGGCAATCTGGGAAAGGACCCTGAACTGCGCTATACAAGCAGCGGCGTCGCCGTCGCAAGTTTTACGCTTGCAACGAACGAATCCTGGAAAGATCCTGAAGGGAACGTCCAGGAACGGACACAGTGGCATAGCATCGTGGCGTGGCGCAAATTGGCCGAGATATGCGGCGAATATCTCAAGAAAGGGAGCAAGATTTATCTCGAAGGGAAACTTCAATACAGGAACTATGACGATAAAAACGGCGTGAAGCGCTACGTCACGGAAATTGTGCTGGACGAAATGCTCATGCTCGACAACAAAGGGGGCGCTCCAAACGCAGGCGAAACGGCGCCGCAACGTGATGAAGCACCTGCGCAGCCGGGAAGCGATTTGCCGTTCTGACTGCGACCATCGCGAATCCCAAACTTGCAGAAGGGACATTCACGGGGGATGCAGTACATAGTGTGCCGTGAAGGGTCGAACAATGGCACTCTGCGGATGCTAAGAGCTACACGTTGTCGGAGAATTACGTATCTGCATTCCCGGGATTATCTGGATTGTTGAAACAACAGATGCAGATTCCAGTGGTCACAATCTTTTTGAATGCTTCCTATGACGGGTAAACGAGTTATCTCTCTGTTAACGATTTGTCTTGCAGTCAGTCATTGCGTTGCACTGCAAAAACATCCGGTCCAGGCCAGACACGGCATGGTGGTATCGGCGGAGAAACTTGCTTCTTCGGCCGGTGTGCGGATCCTGAAAGAGGGTGGAAACGCTGTCGATGCTGCAGTCGCGGTAGGCTTTGCGCTTGCAGTCACGTTTCCCGAGGCGGGAAACATCGGCGGCGGGGGATTCATGGTCATTAGGATGGCGGATGGCAGGACAACTTCCTTCGACTACAGGGAGAAGGCGCCGGCAAAGGCTTCCCGGGATATGTTCCTTGATGAGAAGGGCAACTTCGTTTCTTCAAAGAGTGAGCAGGGATATTTGTCGGTTGGCGTCCCTGGTTCTGTCGCCGGCCTGCTCGGCGCCCTCAAGAAATACGGCACAATGACACGAGCGCAAGTTATGGCGCCGGCGATTCAATTTGCTGAAAAAGGTTTTACCGTCGGACCTGGTCTGGCTCGAGGCATTGCGGAAAAATTCAGGGAGTTCAGACTTTATTCTTCGACGCTAAAAATCTTTGGGAAGAAAGGAAAGCCGTTCCGAAAGGGCGATATTCTTGTTCAACACGATCTTGCTGAGACTCTCAAACGAATATCCAGAGATGGTGAAGCCGGTTTCTACGCCGGCAAAACAGCGGAATTCATTGTTA
>DATDNS010000590.1:0-3189 GCA_036518155.1 Bacteroidota bacterium | reverse complement strand
CGATTGGTCCATCGTTCGATTCTTTGGGAAGCACTTCAGTTGCCTGCCTGGCACACCACAACAACACAACACGTTCGACGATCATCAGCTCAAACTGGCCGAATGTGTTCCCGCCCTTCGCCGGTCGGTTGCATGAGCCGGCGATCTGTCTATCCCCTTCTTCGAACTGCGGGTCCGAAAGTGTTCCGGACATTTCTCGCCGACAGTCCGGGTATGAAGGGGACCGCAGTTGCGCGGGACCAGACTCCCGAGCGGGATATCGTTTACGGCGCCTCGATTGAATCCACGGAAGGAAGGAAATCATCTCATGGCACCCAACCGTACGACAGTACTACGCGCATTATTGTTCATTCCTGCAATCTTCCTTCAGACGTCGGTATGCGTTTCCCAGGACGGGATGCGCGATGTCCTGTATTTGAAGAATGGCAGCATCATTAAGGGATACATCATTGAACAGATTCCCGACAAGTCCCTCAAGATTCAAACGGCAGATGGCAGGGTCTTTGTCTTCGATATTTCGGAAATCGATAAAATTGTCAGAGAAAGTACGGGGAATGTTCAAGTCTCTCCCGGCGTGGACAACATACCGGGGAGACAATTCAGCCTGCTCGGGGGCGTTGCTGTACCTCTTGGAGATTTTGCCTCAACAAGCGGAATAGCGGCGGCGTACGCATCGACCGGTTATTGCTTCAGTGCACAGGTTTATTCGTATCTACCGCATGCAATCTTCGTATCGCTTTCGTTGAACCTTGCGTTCAATCCGGTGGATGAATCCGCCCTGCGGGGCTCGGTCGGCTTGCCGTCAACAGTGTCGGCCGATATCTCTTCTTACTCGACGATAATGCCGATGGTTGGCTTTGGATTCTATGCCGCGTCAAATCCAAACACCATCGTCTGCGGTGAAGGACTGGTTGGGTTAATGTTCGGCAGTACTCCTTCTATGAAGTTTTCTGAGGGCTCGGTTACCGTGACGCAGAGCTCCGCTTCGGCGATCGCTCTTGCCGTTGGATTTCAGGCGGGTGTTGTCCTCAGCGAACGGTTTACCCTCACAGCCAGATACGTCACGGGAAAACCGAAGTATAAGATAACGGCTTCGGGCGGGGGAATGACTGTGAATAGTGAATTTGAACAACCCACGGCCATGCTTCAATTCTGTGCGGGGATTGTCTTGTAGCGCGCGTGGTATGGCCGTCGGATCCATCGTTTGATTTCCTGTTCCAGGAATAGTAGCTTAAGGAACCGCAAGGATTCGAGAAACATCACAGGACGAGCAAATTCAGGGGATGCGCAAAGGAGGCTTCCATGAACGTTCGCATCTGGGGTTGCAGGGGATCGCTTACCACGCCTGGAAAAGAGACTCTCCGCTACGGCGGCGAGTCCACATGCGTGGAAATAAAGTCAGGGAAAGGTAATTCTATTATCGTCGATGCGGGGTCCGGAATACGCAGGCTGGGACTTGCGATGATGGAGGACCAGTCCACTTCTCACGTCAACCTCCTCCTCACGCACTCACATTGGGATCATCTTTCCGGATTTCCATTCTTCATGCCTGCCTACAATCCCAACTTCTCCATCTCTGTTTGCGGGGGTCCCGTTCCCCAACAATACCTTTGGCGATATTTGACGCACGCGATGGAGGCCCCGTACTTTCCTGTAGAGTTCAGGGCACTGAAGGCGAAGTTTACTGTCGGCTGTCATTGCGACCGGCTCCACTGCGATCACGTCCTCGCCGGCACCAATAATTCCGTGGAGTGCCATTCGATCCCGCTCAACCATCCGAACGGGGGATACGGGTTCAAATTCATCAGCGGCGGAAAGACATTCGTTTTTCTGACCGATAACGAACTCCGTTTTCACCACGCAGGGGGACTCCCGCGCAAGACCTACGTCGATGCGTGCCGCGATGCGGACCTCCTCTTCCACGATGCCCAGTACACGGAAGAAGAATATGCGGCGACTCGCGGCTGGGGACACTCCACCTACGCGGATGCCGTCGATCTCGCCCTCGATGCAGGAGTGAAACGTCTGGGACTCTTCCACCACGATCCGGCCCGGACGGATGACGACCTTGACCGGAATGTGGACGAGTGTCGCGAACGTATCCGGAAAGCGGGGGGAGGTCTGGAGTGTTTTGGGTGCGCAGAGGGGACGGAGATGGAGGTGTAGTTAGGCCGGCGGCATGGGATTGTTGCGTGCGGTGTTCGCATCTATGGGGAAACTGCAAACGTTGCAAGGTTGTCAACCAGAGACTTTGTTCATCCGTCGTTCTTCTGCTTCTTCGGGAGAGCGGGAGGAGTAGAGATGAAACAAGCGAAGTTTGCTGCTCTTTGGACGGCCCCCTCAACTTCGCTCAGGGTAACGCTTTAAATGAAGAAGAAAAGGTGCGATTTCATTCACCCGCGCAAAGACGTCGTGTCGGGTATGGAGGCGACCCGATGCAATATTGAAGCAACGTGTGTGCAATGAATACGTCGGGAACAATGAATGCCGACCGCAGAGTGCTCAACAAAGTGTATTGAAGCCTGACGAGCGAGATTTCGCCGGGCCAACATTCGAAATCAAAGACTCAAATGGATCAGGAGGCTGAGATGAAATGGTATCACTACGTTGCTTGCTTCTTCGCCGGGTTGTTCCTCGCTAATGCCGTACCACACTTTGTCATGGGTGTTACCGGAACACCATTTCCAACTCCGTTTTCAAACCCTCCGGGAAAAGGTCTATCATCTCCTACCGTCAACGTCTACTGGGGTATGGTTAACCTGGTTGTCGGGTATTTGCTCTTCAGAGCCGGAAAAATCACCAATGTGAACAAGTGGGGGGTCGCCCTCTTGTTTGCTGGAGTGCTGGCGATGGGGACGATGCTGAGCTTTAGTTTTGTGGGGATCCAGCACTAGCGGACTTATTCCTTCGATTCATGTATCGGTTGAAGGAAACTATCTCAGTCCGAAGGTCGTTCAATAATAACAATGAACGCCGAAGTTCCTGAGGTCGACCGCCCCCGTCGACCCATTACGTTCGACACTGAGGAGAATTCCATGCACGCTGAATCCGTACAACTGAAGCAAATCGTCGAGGAAACAAAATCACGACTCCTCGCATTGTCTGAATCACAGGCGGCCGCAAAACCGTATGACGATAAATGGTCGCTCAAAGAGATTCTCGGCCACCTGATCGACTCGGCAGGGAATA
>DATDNS010000589.1:0-3353 GCA_036518155.1 Bacteroidota bacterium | reverse complement strand
GGCTGTCGCTGCCGCGGTCGAGCAAGCCGCTGGCTCCGGACGTGCGGTCAGTCTGGCCGGCACACTGACACTGTTGGAGACTGCCGCTGCAATGGATTTCTGCGACGTGGTCGTGACGAACGATTCGGGTCTCATGCATATTGCGGACGCTCGTCAACGAAACCTCGTCGCAATCTTTGGATCCACGGTGCGACAATTCGGGTTTTTTCCGCAGGGGAAAAACAGCGCTGTGGTGGAACGACTTGGATTGTATTGCAGACCTTGTTCTCATATCGGCCGTTCATCGTGTCCGGAAAAACACTTTCGCTGCATGACCGAGATAACGGTCGAAGAAGTTTACGCGCAGACAGATCGACTGCTGAAAGCGACATTCTGATCATCGTTGTTCGTGCAAGGTTCACTACTGGTATGTTGAACTGCGGCAGGAATGGACGTGAATCACCAACGCTGTGACATCGTCATCATCGGGGCAGGGCCCGCGGGAATCAGCATGGCTGTTGAAGCCAGGGTTGCGGGTATTCCGGCAGAAAAAGTCCTTGTGATCGAGAGGGCACACGAACATTCCTTCTCGATAAAGAAATACTATCCGGACAACAAGCTTGTTACCGCAAACTACAAAGGCTTTGTCGCCGAGTGTACCGGTGTCATGTGCATTACCGATTCATCCAAGCAGGGGATGCTCACATACATCGACGATGCGATCAAAACGTACGACATCGGCGTCCGGTATAACGAGGCGGTGTACAAGATCCACAAGTATCCCCGCGAACAGCGCTTCGACGTTTACACCGATGCGGCTCTCTACGAGGCAAAAGTCATCACTATCGCCATCGGCATCCTCGGAAAACCCAACAAGCCCGCGTACAAACTTCCAACTTCTTTAAAGAACCGTATCTTGTTCGATCTTACATCGGTACCGGTCCGGCAGTCGAGAGTCCTCGTCGTCGGAGGGGGAGATTCGGCTTCGGAATACTGCCAATACCTCGTGCAGGAACAGAACTCCGTCGTGTTGAGCTACCGGAAAAAAGAATTCGTCAGGATGAATGATATCAATCGAAAGAGTCTGCTTGCTCTCGCCGGAAGAAAACAAGTTGACCTTCAGCTTGAGTCGGATATTATTGCCGTGGAGGATGCAGGGGGGAAGCCGCGGGTCAGGTACCGCCAATCACAATTCGGCGTTCAGGAATTTGACTATATTGTCTACGCTCTCGGCGGAACAACACCGACAAACTTTCTTAAAACGATCGGCATCGAGTTTGACGGAGATGCTCCTGTGCTTCGGAATACAGTTGAAACAACTGTTCCTGGAATGTTTCTCCTTGGCGACCTCAGTGCAGGTCCAAAGGGGGGGTCGATCATATGGGCTTTCAATGCTTCTCGCCGGGCGATGGAATTGATTACTGCGAAGTACCTCAATGCATAGACTCCCCTCGGAATACGTGCCAAATAAGCGGATTATCCGCTCTCCTTCAATGTCGCGACCAGGAATAGCCAATCTACCACCCGGAATTCTCCTGACTATTGGCATTTCTGTTCAATAATTGCGAAATTTGCTCCGGTTGAAAGGTGGTTTGATTATACGGGCCTGACGAATATGAAGACTCACAAAAAGAAGATCAACGTTGCGCTCATCGAGGACGAAAATTCGGTGCGCGCTTCGGTGAAATCGTATTTGAAGAAACAACCGGAATTTGAATGCGGTATTGTTGCCGAATCGGTTGAGACGTTCATTGAGCAGCTGAAAAACGAGCCGACACCGGACATCGTACTGATGGATATCAAGCTTCCGGGTCTGTCCGGCATCAGCGGCATCAGTTACCTGAAGGAGAAGATTCCGGCGATGGAATTCATTGTCTTCTCCTCGTACAGTGACTGGGAACTGGTGTTCGATTCTCTCCGGGCGGGTGCATCGGGATATTTGCTGAAGGGGTCCGACCTTTCCGAAATCAAAAAAGCAATCGAACTCGTGAATTCGGGCGGAGCTCCGATGTCGCCGGAGATTGCAAAAAAGGTGATCAAATACTTCAGTTCTGAGAAAGCTCCCAAAGTTGGAGAGACGCTGACGATCAAAGAACGTCAGATCGTCGATGGTCTGGTAGAAGGACTCAGTTACAAAATGATTGCAGGCAAGTTGGATATCTCCATCGACACAGTTCGGTTCCACATCAAGCACGTGTACAGGAAACTCCACGTCAATTCCAAGGCAGAAGTCATAGGAAAGTCAGTGCGGGGAGAAATCTAGCGCAGTCCTGTCGGCATTGTTGTTGCCGCTGCCTCTCGTTCCGGTCGTTTCCCATCGCTGCACGCACATCTTTATGCGGTTGAATCCCTAATAATTTCTAATAATGTTCAGGATAAGCAATTGCTGCACCCTGTCAAATTCAGGAGAATCAATGATGGAGGAGACTTATCGCGCCATCGTTAAGCCGTTGGATGAATTGAATGCGAAAGGCTCAAGTGATTCCGTCGTGATTTGTCAGCGCGCTGGCACTGTGAACAGCGGGGTTCCCTTGCATTTTAGACGTGATTGGAGTATTATACCGGCAGATTGGGGAAATTTCGGGCATTGTTCGGACTTATTGCCCGCCGGATGCTCACTGGCGCATATCCAGCGTGTTCGGCAAACCTAAAAGGAGTAGGACAAAGAATGGGATCGAACCAGCTTCTCATGGTTGCAATAAGCGTACTCATCATCGGCATTGCCGTTCTGGCCGGGACAGGGTTCTTTTCCGATGACGAAGTCGAAGCGAACAAAAAGGCAATGATCAACGACGTGAACCACATCGCGATGAATGCGGTAAGGTACTACAGACGCATTGGTGCCCTTGGCGGCGGAGGATACAGCTACAACAACTACACGGTTCCGAACTCCTTCCAATCGAACCTCAACGGAAGATATTCGGCCGTACCGTTGAATCCGAGGGTATTGCAGATCACAGGATGGTCGTCGAAAGATTCGAACAATACCGTCACGGCCCAGATTGATACGTACGGGAAGGCAACGAACTGGACTTTTACCGGAGACTTTCAGTAGACGAGAATGGCAGCGGGAGCCAGACAATCTGAATTCAGAATTGATGCTCGCGATAAATCGGGCAGACCTGTCCAATTTTACCTGATGGCTTCGACGTACTTCGAAGCAAGGAAAAAGGCACGTCAGCAAACGACGTCGCGCGGTGGAAATCTTCTCGGAGTCCACAAGAAGAAGACGTATGTCTACAGAGTCAAGCGCGGAACGCGCTATGTCGACGGGTTTCAGAATGCATATTCCCGCGACGAAGTTGTCAGGGCGCTGGAAAGCCTGAGATTCGATGTTCAGTCTGTTCGCAGGGTGTTTGATTTCAAGGGACGCG
>DATDNS010000588.1:0-2841 GCA_036518155.1 Bacteroidota bacterium | reverse complement strand
AAATCCTGACTCCATTCGGAGCCTTCGCGCGGCGCCAACTCTCGCCCGATAATCCGCTCATCGGAAACCCGTTATTCTTTTACTATCAGACAAATGTATCCCCGACATCCGGCTACCTTGACGCCAACGGCGTCCTTCTGTCACAATCGTTATACGGAGGCAGGTTATCGACGGTCTATAACGGCGGCTATTTTGTTGGCGTGCAGGCGTTCGGCGGTTTTGGCGAAAATCTCTTCGAGTACAACATTGCTGTGATGAATACTCCCCTCTGCTCTCCCAATACCGCGGTAAACCTCGACAAGGACGCCGCCTTCCACGGGAGAGTTGCACTCCACCCTTTCATCTGGGCGACAATCGGATTGTCGTATTGCATCGGCTCGTTCCTCGACCACAGCAATGTCAACAAGTTCCTTTCTGATTCGGGCGGGACGGAGCAGTATCAACAACGTACTTTCGGACTGGACCTCAATCTGAACTACCTGTATTACGAACTCAATGTGGAATACATATCGAACAGATTTGTTGCGCCATATGTTGTATATGATTATCGGTTCAATCCTCCGTACATTTCAGGATTGGGACACGGAAGCAGTCTTGACCTTGCAGACAATGAACTTCTTTTGGATCTGAAAATTGATGCCCCGTTTTATCCGGGTCTCTTCCTTGCCGGACGATACAACACGTTGTCGTTCGGGAACATTGTTGATCCCTCCAATTCGTTGCGAAATTCGATACCGTGGGATCGTAATGTTCAGAAATACGCCGCAGGAATAGGGTTCAAACCTGCCCGGGGTGTAATCCTCAAAGTCAATTACGAGCATACGGCTGTCGAGATTGCGCCAAGGCCCAACCTCGATGTCGTTGCGGCACAATTATCAGTGAGCTTCTAAGCGTTCAGGAAAGTCTCCGGGTACCCTCAAGGATGCCGGAGTGTGACAAGCCCGGAGTGGCGGGTTCAAAGCGTCATACCATCAACCGTTCGGCTCACAATGAAAAACTGCAAGAAGGCTCTCTATTTCATTTCGTTCGTTTCCATCTTCATCGGGATTTCCTCAATGTCGTTCGGACCGGCGCATTCAGTCGGAAACGGAGGAACCATCAAAGGAAAGATTGAAATGCCCGCGGTCGTGGCCGGGTTGAACAGACAACGACCTCTCCGCTATGGGAGCTATGCGAATGCTGAACCCAGTACTCCGGCAACAAAGGAATCGACACCGGAAGTGACAAACATTGTTGTCTATCTTGAAGGAGCCGGACTCGACAACATACAGCGGGAAACGCGGGCGGCAATCCTCGACCAGCGTGATGCAACATTCATTCCGCACGTCTTGCCGATCGTGAAGGGAACAACCGTCAAAATCGTCAACAGGGACAAAACATATCACAACGTATTTTCGCTCTCCAGCGTCAAGAAATTCAATATCGGCAGACGTCCGACCGGAGAAGAGGTGCCGGTCACGTTCGACAAACTCGGGACCGTCCAGGTGTTTTGCGACATTCATTCTCACATGAGTGCGTTCATCGTCGTGTTACCGAACGCATTGTTCACGCAGCCTAAGCCGGATGGCACGTACTCCCTCGACGATGTTCCTCCCGGGAAATACACGATTCAGGCCTGGCACGAACGACTTTCAACCACCCAGCAAACAGTGACCGTCGGTGCCGGAGAAATCGCGACTGTCAATTTTACGATGCAATAAGAATTGCTCCCCATGGACTTTTTCCGCCGCATTGCCTCACTCACACTTCGCAGCAAGATCTACGCTCTTTCTGTCGGCCTTGTCGTTATCCTTGTGGGGGTCGTCCTGTTCGTCGTTGACAGGCAGGTGGAACAGCAGACGATGACGAAGATCGGCGCAGATTTTCTATCCACCTACCAGAATTTTGACCGTTTCCTCAAGTTGCGCAATGCACGTCTCCAGGAATCGTGCCTCCTGATTTCCGAACTGCCCGTATTAAAGGCTCAACTATCCACCAAAGACCCTGCCACCCTCAAAGACTACTTCCTCCATCGCGAGGAAAGCCCGGCGCGGATCGTTCAGGTCGATATCCTGACGCTTACGGACAATCGCGGTCAGGTCCTCTTTCGACTCGACCGGCCTGAAAAATTCGGCGATACGCTCTCAGCTCTCCCGTTCATCAACCGAGCTCTGCAGGGATATGACCCGGCTCCGGACGAAATCAGCACGTGGGTCGATGACGGGAAATTGTACCAGATTGCGACTGTCCCCATCATCCAGACGTATGTCATAGGAACACTGACACTTGGTCAGCGGTTGACACAGAAGGAAGTCGAACTCCTTAAACAGGATACCAACAGTGAAATCACTTTCATCCTCGGTAACAAAATTGTCGCCTCAACGCTTGCCGACCTTCGTCAACTTGACTTGCTGCGATCGTATCTGGTCGACCGCGATTCGATCAACCGGAAAATCAAACAAGGGGATAACGTACAGAAGGAAGTAACCCTCGATAGAGAACGTTACCTGTGTGCGTTTGCCCGGGTGTCAAAGTCCGGCGATGCCATCTATGTCATGGCAATTTCCATGGATAAAGCGCTTGCATCCCTTCAGGCTATTGAAAAGGTGATCCTCGTGGTGGGGCTTCTCGCGGTGGGGCTTGCGCTGGCGACCGGTTATGTGCTTGCGCGGGGAGTTACGGCACCTGTCCAGAGACTGGTTGCAGCCATGGAAAAGGTCAGAGGAGGAAACTACGATCTGGAGCTTTCCCTCACCGCACAGGACGAGATCGGAAAACTCTCCAGGTCTTTCAGTGAAATGGTGAACGGCCTGAAGGAGCGGCTGTTGATGTCGAAATTTGTTTCGTCGTCGACCGTGGAAA
>DATDNS010000587.1:0-4614 GCA_036518155.1 Bacteroidota bacterium | reverse complement strand
GATCAATCACTCAAACCTCCCTACCTGCAACTCGTTGGCCGACGCGGGAATATCAGCATCTGGGTTGTCGACGGGACCTACGTCCGCACGCACCTGGATGAGGAATTTACGAACTACGGACAGCACCTGGCATTCGAGTGCATTCCGGCGGATGAATTTTGGCTCGACAAGGAAGCGCAGCCGGATGAACAGAAGTTTTTCATCGATCATCTCTTCGTGGAACACAGGCTCATGATGAAAGGCGTTCCCTATGACGACGCCCTGGAAGCAGCCGACAAGGCTGAACGTGCGGAACGGAAAAAAGCAGGCGACGTGCGGATACTGACCAAAGGGGGGAATCTTCCGGATGCAACGAAGGTGCACGAGCGACTGTGGAAGAAACTCGGGTCGGGCGTGAGCGTCTGGATCGTCAATGGACGACTCGTGCGCAGCGTATTCGATGATGATTTTACCGAAGGGGGGCACGACTATGTTTATGAGTTCGTTCCGCAAAACGAAGTCTGGATTGACAATGACCTGGAAGAAGTGGAACGTCCCTATGTTCTCCTTCACGAATTGCACGAGCGCAATCTGATGGCAAAAGGATGGACGTACGACAAAGCCCACGAAGATGCGAGTACGATCGAGTACTATCATCGTCACCATCCCGACGAATTGCACGACGCCCTGGTGAAAGAAGGCTGGGAATAATGACAACACGTCAGGTGCAACTCTTGAACATCCTCGATCACTCCTTGCTTCTTCCTGTACTTCAGTGCGGTTTCCACCTGTGGGAACGATGATTGACACGCTCCGGAGATTATTGACGGTGAAATACCGTGGCCGCATTGATTCTCGCCCCATGAATCTGTAGTTTGTTGTATCAATTTCGGATGTCACATCTGCATTCGTCCAAGCCTCTACAAACGCACTGGATTCATCGCGCTTCCATGAAATTGTTCAACAATACGAAGTCCACATTGAACGAATGGATTCACTCAATTCGCTCACATTCGCAAAAGATCGTTGGCAGTTTGAGAACGCTACCTGGGAAACCGCAACCCGCTCCCAGTCATGAGTTCTACAGAACGCTCGTCGAATATGCGTCCGATCATACGTTCATCCTTGACGAAGACGGAATGATCCTGTATGCCAGCCCGTCGTCGGCTCAATTCATCGGGCGTGCGGCGGACAACCTGGCGGGCAAGAAGATTTCGAAGTTTGTCCACGAGCAGGATATCGACCTTCTTCGCAGGCTTCTGAAGGAAGCGTCTGCAAGCGGCGGGATACCTGCGCACTGTGAATGTCGCCTCAGGGCAGGAGACGGATCGTGGAAATTGCTTGATATGACTGCAAGAGATCTCCGGTCGAACGAAAACGTCAGGGGTATTATTGTCGTTTCAAAGGACATTACTGATCGTCGAAAGGCGGAAGCTGAACTGCAGAACAGCAACGCGCGTCTCCGTTCGTTGATTGGCTCGGTAGACGAAATTGTGTTTGAGTTTGACCAACACGGGACGTATCTCAACATCTGGGTTGCAGACGAAAGTCTGCTCATTCTGCCGAGGGAACAATTGCTTGGCCGGACTGTTGCAGAAGTCATGGGGAATGATGGAGGCAGGCCATTTGTCGACGCGATACGGAAAGTGTTGAGGACCGGCCGACCGGAATCAATCGAATACGCACTGGATGTGCTCGGCGGCCGACGCTGGTTCTCAGGGCATTTCAGCCCCGTTCGTGGTTTGGATGGCTCGGCGAAAACAGTGCGCATGCAGGCGCGCGATATTACTGAAAAAAAACACGAGGAAGAACTGCGGCAGCGGCTGGTCTTTGCCCTGCAGAGCGTCAGCGAGTGTGTAAGCATCACTGACCTGGAGGACAATATCCTCTACGTCAACGACGCGTTTCTGAAGACGTACGGATTTGAGGAATCCGAACTCATCGGAAAAAATGTCGGCGTCGTGCGCTCGGATCACACCCCTCCTGATGTGGCGAAGAATATCCTTCCGGGCACACTCAAGGGAAGCTGGCACGGTGAACTGCTGAATCGACGCAAGGATGGTTCGGAATTCCCGATTCAACTGTCCGCCGATATTATCCGCGACGAGTCGGGAAAACCTGTGGCATTGATCGGCGTTGCCACGGACATCACCGAGCGAAAAAGGACCGAACAGGATCTGCGAACGACGCTCTCGCTCCTGAGCGCCACTCTGGAAGCAACGGCTGATGGAATCCTGGTTGTCGACACTGCCGGAAAGATCTCCAGTTTCAATGAGCGGTTTGTCGAACTCTGGCGGATTCCCGATGAGTTGAAGAACAGCCGTGACGACAACCGTCTCCTCGATTATGTCGTGAGTCAACTGAAAGACCCCCACGGGTTTATCGCGAGAGTCAACGAATTGTATGACAAGATTGAGGCAGAAGGGCACGACGTTCTTGATTTCAAAGACGGCAGGGTTTACGAACGTTACTCCAAGCCCCAGCGGGTGGGCGGGAAAATTGTGGGCAGGGTTTGGAGCTTCCGGGACGTCACCGACCGGAAAATCGCCGAAGAGAAATACCGAACGCTCTTCGAAGAAAGCAAGGATGTTGTGTTCATCAGCTCGCCGGAAGGCAAGTTCCTGGATATCAACCAGGCAGGGGTCTTGCTTCTCGGCTACTCCAGCAAGGAAGAATTGATGAAGATCGATATTCCCTCGGAGATCTACGCCAATCCCGGCGACAGAGTACGTTACCAGGAAGAAGTCGCTCGCACGGGTTTTGTCAAGGACTATGAGCTTCAATTGAAGCGCAAAGACGGGGAACGATTGATCGTCCTCGAAACCGCCTCTCCGGTCAGGAATGAGCACGGTGCCATCGTCGCATTTCGGGGTATCATCCACGACGTGACCGAACAGAGACGGGCCCAGGGTCAACTCCAGCTCCAGCAATCGTATTTTCAACAGCTCTTTGAGAACTCCCCGGCCGGCATCGTTGTCCTCGATGTGCACGATAAAATACTGTCCGTGAACAAGGGATTCCAGAACATCTTTCAGTATTCCATTTTTGAATCCATCGGCCGGACGATCAACGATCTGATCGTTCCGGAGTACCTCAGGGAGGAAGGGGAGCATCTTTCGCGACTTTCACAAAACCGGAGCTCCGTGCAACATCAGACGAGACGCATGAGGAAGGACGGGAGTCTGGTCGATGTGGCCGTCGCGGGATATCCGATTATTCTCGACAATGAACTCATGGGTGTCTACGGAATTTACGTCGACATTACAGGGCAGAGAAAGCTGGAAGATCAGCTTCGCCAGGCGCAAAAACTCGAGAGCATCGGGACACTCGCCGGTGGCATCGCCCACGATTTCAACAATATTCTCGCGATTATCCTCGGTCACGTTTCGCTCGTGGACCGGTACAGGGAAGAACCGGACAAGCTTGCACACAGCATCAAAACAATTTCCACTGCGGTCGAGCGCGGCACCGGGTTAGTCCGCCAGCTCCTGACCTTCGCGCGGAAGACGGAAACCCTCCTTGAATCCGTGCGTGTGAACGAGCTTATCGAGGAAATGAGGAAATTGCTGAAGGAGACTCTTCCGCCGACGGTCGAAATCATCCTGAAACTCGATGCCGAAATTCCCACCATCAACGGCGATCCGACGCAGATTCAGCAGGTACTGCTGAATCTCTCCGTCAATGCGCGCGACGCGATGCCCGCAGGTGGAATACTGTCGTTCACGACAAGGACTGTTCGCGGCGAGAATCTCAAAGAGCGTTTCTTTGACGCTTTGAACGAAACGTACGTCGAGATCTGTGTCGGTGACACCGGCACGGGGATGGACGAAGAAACCAGGAGCCGCATCTTCGAGCCATTCTTTACCACCAAAGCACTGGGAAAAGGAACTGGACTAGGTCTCTCTGTTGTGTATGGCATTATCGGCGCCCATCACGGTTTCATCGAAGCAGAAAGCGCCCCAAACCGGGGAACACGGTTCCATATTTTCCTGCCGGTTCCCCGGACTGTTCACGAGACGTTCGAACAAAAGGCCGACGCGGGAGAATTGCGGAGGGGGACGGAGACGGTGTTGGTGGTCGAAGACGAATCGGCGTTGAGGCAGCTTGTGAAGGATGCCCTCACCGAAAATGGTTATTCCGTCATCGAAGCAAAGGATGGAAAAGACGCCATGGAACGGTATGAGGAGAACGCCAGCGAAATCGACATCGTCGTCTCTGACATGGGATTGCCGGTCGTAAGCGGACTCGACCTGTTCCTGAACCTGAAACGTAAATATCCCGATGTCCTCATGATCCTGGCGAGCGGCTATGTGGAACCGGAGCTGAAATCGGAAATCTTCAAATCCGGCGTAAAGGATTTCATCCAGAAGCCGTATTCACGTGAGACGTTGCTTAAAAGTATCCGTGACATTCTTGATGGACCCCCGGCCAGGAGAGCTTCATGATCATTCCGGTAATCCTCAATAATTAATGGCCGGCCTGGCGAAGCGAGAATTGCCGTTTGCCGGCGTAATCTTTCGTTTACTTGTCGTTCCTGTAAACGAATCCTCCCTTCATAACAAATCGAACGTTGCGCGCAGCCTTGATGTCCTGTGTCGGATCCCCTTCGACGCCAACAAGGTCTGCAAATAGGTT
>DATDNS010000586.1:0-2425 GCA_036518155.1 Bacteroidota bacterium | reverse complement strand
CAGTGCCGGCAGGGTATACATCAACCAGCTTGGTTACCAGCCGAGCGCCGCGAAGATCTGTTTCGCTTCTCAACCCTCAGATAGTTTTTTCATTATTGGGGCGAGCGATGGAACCCGCCTTTTTTCGGGAACGATGAGTCTCGCCAAATCCGGCGATCCTGCATCCGGGATGACGTTGTATAAAGGCGATTTCTCAGCATTCCAGGGGCAAGGAAGATTTCGATTCGTAACAAGCTCCGGCGATACCTCATATCCTTTCCTAATCGCCGACACCGTTTACAATCCTTTGTTCCGTGCTGCTTTGAAAGGATTCTATTATCAGCGCTGCGGAATGGCGCTCACGCCGTCGTCCGCCGGAGTGTATGCTCGAGCTCAATGCCACACCACCGACGGATTCCTCCATCCTTCAACCGGATTGTCTGGATACCGTGAGACGACGGGTGGGTGGCACGATGCGGGAGATTATGGCAAATACGTTGTCAACGCGGGTATCAGCGTTGGCACATTGCTCATGGCGTATGAGCTGTTCCCACAACAATTCTCCGCTGACAACCTCGGAATCCCTGAGAGTGGCAATGGAATCCCCGACATCCTCGACGAAGCACGGTACGAGCTTGCGTGGTTGTTGAAAATGCAAAGTCCTCAAGGCGGAGTATACTTCAAACTGACTCGCGAACAATTTGAAGGGTTTGTCATGCCTGTGGGCGATAACACCGCTGCCAGATATCTTTACGCTATTTCGACGGCCGCAACGGGGGATTTCGCCGCTGTTATGGCCAGGGCCGCACGCTTGTACATACACTATGACAGCGTATTCGCCGATACGTGTCTTGCAGTCTCTGAACGAGCGTGGAACTATCTGACGGCGAACCCGGCCATAGTCCCTTCCGGCGGATTCACTAACCCGTCGGGGACGGCCACTGGAGAATACGGAGACTCGCAAGACGGCGACGAGCGATTATGGGCTGCCGCAGAACTCTATGAGACAACGGGCGCGCAAACATATGCCCTGTATTACCTTTTGAACTATACCAGTCTGGGGCTCTTCGCTTCTCCGATGTCGTGGCAAAATGTAAGCAGCCTGGCCCATTTGACGTACCTCACGGCGCAACGCAGCAGTTCCGATCTTACTCTGAGGAATGAACTCCGGAGTTCGCTTAAAACGTATTGCGACATGCTTGTCACGAACCGCAATGGAGACGGATTCCATTGTGTGATCCCTCCCGGCCAGTACTACTGGGGAAGCAACTCACAGGCCCTCAACAGTGCCATCCTCTTGTTGGTAGCCGGTTCTCTCCATATCGACTCCGCCTACAGCTCGATTGCACTCGAACAATTACATTACATAGCCGGCCGAAATGTCAACAATATCTGCTATGTTACCGGCCTCGGGAGTGTATCGCCCATGCACCCTCACCACCGTCCCTCGGAGTCGGACGGCAATATCGCGCCGGTACCGGGACTCCTCGCAGGAGGACCCGATCAATACCTTGACGATTCGGTCCTGAAGAGTCTCTATACGCTCGCGACACCACCCGCACAGTGCTACTCCGACCAACTTGGGAGCTATGCAAGCAATGAGATTGCAATCAACTGGAACGCCCCGCTGGTGTTCGTTGCCGGTTTCTTTGCTTCACCATCAACACCAACACATTCGGAAAAGCCCCAGGGGATGTCCCCTTCTGGTTACAGACTAGACCAATGCTTTCCAAATCCTTTTAATCCTTCGACCACGATCAGGTATGCTCTTCCGAGTAGCGCTGTCGTTCGCCTGTTGGTGTTCGACCTCCTTGGGCGCCGGATAAGAACACTGTTTGAAGGTCAGGCAACAGCAGGAGAGCACTCTGCAGTCTGGAACGGATTGGATGATAACGGGGAAACAGTGGCGAGCAGCGTTTACTTCTATCAACTCCGGACGGGCACGAAGGTCATCGAAACCAGAAAAACCATTCTCCTCCGGTAGATAACGTCTTCAACAAGTACAGGCCGGTCGTGCGGACTATTTGATCAGCATCAGCTTCCGCACATTCGACTTCGTCCCTGCAAGGTCAATTCTGTAGAAGTATACCCCGCTGGATATGTGGAGTGTCTCGGCGTGAAGCACCGCATTGCGGCGCCCTGCACTGACGAATCCCTGATCAATGACCGCAGTTTTGCGGCCAAGCATATCAAAGATCTCGACACTGACGAAGCCATCGCGGGGTAAATCATATTCAATGGTTGTCGTGGGATTGAATGGGTTCGGATAGTTTTGATAGACTTGATACGTTCCCAATGCGACAGACAGCGAAGTAAACTTCAACCAGTTCAGATTGTAGCCGCCCCCTCCGAACAGCAAAGCGAGATTGTGAGTCCCCGCGGTCAGCGATTCAGGACCGATGCGTACGGTTTTCCATATCTCCGATCCACCTGTAGACGGAACGTT
>DATDNS010000585.1:0-4840 GCA_036518155.1 Bacteroidota bacterium | reverse complement strand
TGGCGACGATCGCTGTTTATCTCCTCGCCATCTACACCCCGGTTTACCTCTGGCTGGTCCTTGTGGTGGATTGCATCCTCATTCTCGTCACGGTGAGGATGTGGAAGGATCAATCCTCATCGGCCATGAATCAACTGAGCAATGGTCTCAAAGTGTGTATGGTGATAGGTCTTGTGGCGATATTTTTCGGTTCCCGATAGCCGGCACAGTATGGCAGGATTCCACACGTCATTGGAAATCGAGCTTTCCCTGTGGGCCAAAGGAATCAGGACCGTTGCAGGAATCGACGAAGCAGGACGGGGTCCGCTCGCCGGCCCGGTCGTGGCGGCTGCCGTCGTGTTTCCGAGCGGGACAATCATCAAGGGAGTTGAGGATTCGAAGAAATTGACGGAAAAAAAACGTGAAGAATTGTTCCCGTTGATCAAGGACCAGGCGTTGTGTGTGGGCGTTGGTATTGTGAGCCACGATGTCATCGATCGAATCAATATCCTGCAGGCGACGATTCTGGCGATGCACAAGGCAATCGACGATCTTACCTTGAAACCGGATTTTGTGATCGTTGACGGCAATTCATTTCGTCACGACGTCTATCCTTTTCAGAATATCATCGACGGGGACGAAAAGTCGTTTACGATAGCAGCGGCCTCGATCATTGCCAAGGTGACCCGGGATCGCCTCATGGAGGAGTACCACCTTCGCTATCCATTGTACGGGTTTGCACGTCACAAAGGATACGGAACAAAACAGCATCTCGATGCCATCCGGCAGCACGGTCTGTGCGAAATCCACAGACGGTCCTTCGCTCTGCACCTCGGATAATAGTCTTCACAGGTTTCGGGCTCGTGTCGGACCCGGGTGGCTGCGGATATTCGTGTTTGATTTTTATCCTTCTTTCGCTAATTTCACGAAGAACCATCGTCTTCTTGTGATCGGGCAGTCATGACAGGCCTCAAAAGCAAATCCAAGGGGGATATTGGCGAGCAGATGGCGACACAGTTCCTTGAACACGAGGGCTGCAGAATCCTGCAGCGGAATTACCGCTACGATCGCGGGGAGATCGATATCGTTGCGGAAGATCGTACCGAACTGGTATTTGTCGAGGTGAAGTCCCGGCACACGCGGACCCACGGATCTCCGGAGGAAGCCGTGACGCCCGAGAAAGAACAGTACCTCAAGCGGACGGCAGAGGGATATTTGCTTGAGCACGGCATGGAAGGCAGGTTGTGCCGCTTCGACCTCGTGGCAATCGACTGGCACGGCGAACAGGCAGACGTCCGCCATTTCAAGAGCATCTTCTAACCCCCCCGGCAGCAGCCATGTCCTTCTTCCAGCAACACGCTCCCCTCTACACAGACTTTTACCAGCTGACGATGGCGCAGGGATATTTCCTCTCCGGCAGAAAGGACGTTCCGGCATCCTTTGAGTACTTCTACCGCGAAAATCCGTTCCAGGGAGGGTACGTTCTGTTTGCCGGCATCAGCGACCTGCTGGAAATTCTCGAATCGATGGAATTCGGGAATGACGACATCGAGTATCTTCGTTCCCAGGGGTTCAGGAGCGAATTTCTCGATTACTTGCGGTCATTCAGATTCCGGGGAACGATCGCGTCGGTTCAGGAGGGAGAAGTGATCTTTCCGCTCGAACCGGTCGTTCGGGTTGACGGGAATATCATCGAAACACAGATCATCGAAACGCTGTTGCTCAATCTGATCAATTTCGAATCTCTTATCGCCACAAAAGCATCGCGAGTCTGTGTTGCGGCCGGCGACCGCCGGGTTGTCGATTTCGGACTTCGTCGCGCCCAGGGACTCGGCGGCATCCACGGAAGCAAAGCGGCAGTCATCGGTGGAGTCCGGGCAACATCGAATGTCTATTCAGCGTATCAGTTCGGACTCGAGACGTCTGGTACGCAGGCGCATTCGTGGATTCAGAGTTATGACGACGAACTGACATCATTCCGGAAGTTTGCAGAATATTACCCGGATCGGTGTATCCTGCTTGTCGACACGTACAACACGCTTCGAAGCGGCATTCCCAACGCGATTACTGTGGCGAAGGAACTTGAAGCCGCCGGCCATCGGCTGTCGGCCGTGAGGCTTGACAGCGGCGACCTTGCCTACCTGAGCAAGAAATCGCGCCAAATGCTTGATGACGCGGGGTTGCCCTACGTGAAGATTGTCGCATCGAATCAACTTGACGAATATCTGATCAGAAGTCTCTTGCAGCAGGGTGCGCCCATTGACTCGTTTGGAGTCGGGACGCGATTGATCACGGCGCACGGTTCGCCGGCCCTTGACGGCGTGTACAAACTGTGCATGAGTGACGGCAAGCCCCGGCTCAAGTTTTCCGAGAACTATGCCAAAACGACTCTCCCCGGCTTGAAAACTGTTATGCGCTACAGAAACAACGATGGAATGTTTTACGCCGACGGCATCACGCTTGAGACTGAATCGTCGGTCAAGGAAATTTACCATCCCTCGTTCCCCGATCAGCACAGTGATTTGAGTTTGTGCACACCGGAGCCATTGCTGAAGAACGTCATGGAACACGGCAAGCTCATTGAGAGGACATGCCTCCCCCAGGAGGCGGCATCGTACGCCCGCGAGCGTCTCGCACATTGTTCAGCGGAACACAAGAGGTTTGAGTATCCTCATATCTACAAGGTCGGGATCAGCTCCAGGCTTATGGAATTGCGTTCCAAAATAGTCGAAGACTTCCAACACTCATTCAGTCAACCGTCGTGAAGGCATTACTTGTTGTCGACGTTCAGAATGATTTTTGCCCGGGAGGATCGCTTGCGGTTCCTGCGGGGGACAGGGTCGTGGGTGTCATCAACAAATTGATGGACAAGTGTGATGTTGTGGTTGCGTCGAAGGACTGGCACCCTGCGGACTCTGTTCATTTCAGGAAATGGCCGCCTCATTGTGTCCAAAACTCCAAAGGTGCGGAGTTTCATCCGGCACTGGCGGCCGGGAAGATCAACCGCGTGTTTCTCAAAGGCACCAGGAACAAAGACGACGGCTATTCGGCCTTCGAAGCAACGAGCGATGATCTCGAGAAGTTCTTGAAAGGAAAGGGGGTCACGGAGCTCTACGTTGCCGGTCTTGCGACGGATTACTGCGTAAGGGCTTCCGCACTCGATGCTGTCCAAAAAGGATTTCATACATTCGTCGTGACAGATGCAGTTGAAGCAGTGAACGTGAACCCTGCCGATGGTTCGAAGGCTCTGGAGGAGATGCGCGGCAGGGGAGTGGTGTTGATCGATTCTCACGACATCAAACCATAGTCTCCATCAACTCTCTCCCATACTCCCATGAATGCTCTTCCGTTTATCGTCGCCGCTCTTTGTGTCATGGCAATTGCCTATCGCTACTACAGCGCGTTCATTGCCGCAAAAGTCCTCGCTCTGGATGATTCGAGAATTACCCCTTCACACACGCTGACCGACGGCCAGAACTATGTTCCGACGAACAAATGGGTGCTGTTCGGCCACCACTTTGCAGCGATCTCCGGAGCAGGTCCTCTCATTGGGCCGGTCCTCGCGACGCAATTCGGTTACCTGCCCGGATTCCTCTGGCTCCTGATCGGGGTTTGCCTCGCAGGCGCCGTGCACGACTTCATGATCCTTGCGGGATCGATCAGGAGGAATGGCAAGTCCCTTGCGGAAATTGCGCGCAACGAAATCAGTCCTCTCGCTTCCATCGTCGGATCGATCGCGATCCTCGTCATCGTGGTCATTGCGCTCGCGGGTCTCGGGCTCGCAGTCGTCAACGCTCTCCGGGAAAGTTCGTGGGGCACGTTCACCATCGCGGCGACAATTCCGATTGCCCTCTTCGTCGGTCTCTGGATGTACCGTATCCGTCCCGGAAAAATCGTCGAGGCCAGCGTGATCGGAATTATCCTGACTCTTGGCGCGGTGTTCCTCGGCAGTCTCATCCCATCCTCATTCCTTGCGCCGTATTTTACGCTTTCACGCGAAGGAATCATCATCTCCCTGACGGTCTACGGTTTCTTTGCTTCGGTTCTCCCGGTGTGGCTCCTCCTCAGCCCGCGCGACTATCTTAGTTCATACATGAAGATTGGAACGATCGCGGCGCTGGTGATCGGTGTCTTCGTCGTCGCTCCGGAACTGAAAATGCCTGCGATCAGCGAATTCGTCCACGGCGGCGGCCCCATTATTCCCGGTAAAGTCTATCCCTTCGTGTTTATTACGATTGCGTGCGGAGCCATTTCAGGGTTTCATTCTCTCGTTGCATCCGGAACGACTCCCAAGATGCTCAACAAAGAATCGGAAGCCCGGATGATCGGGTATGGGGCCATGTTGATGGAGGGGCTTGTGGGAATCATCGCTCTCGTTGCGGCAAGTTCGTTGTGGCCCGCTGACTATTTTGCCATCAACCTGACTGCGGAAAAATTTCAATCCCTGGGCATGACGCCCGTCAATCTGACGGATCTGTCGAACCAGGTTGGCGAAGTGGTTGCAGGGAGACCGGGGGGTGCGGTATCGCTTGCTGTCGGGTTTGCACAGATTTTCTCTTCGATCCCCGGTATGAGGCACCTGATGTCGTACTGGTACCATTTCGCGATCATGTTTGAAGCACTCTTTATCCTGACAACAATCGACGCCGGAACCCGTGTCGGACGTTTCATGGTCCAGGAGTTCGTAGGCAAGATCTGGAAGCCCTTTGAGCGGACCAACTGGATACCCGGCGCCGTCATTGCAACCGGTTTGGTGGTCTTTGCGTGGGGATACTTTATTTGGAATGGATCGATCAGCACGATATGGCCCATGTTTGGCACGGCAAATCAGTTGCTGGCCGGAATTGCACTGGCCGTCGCG
>DATDNS010000584.1:0-4878 GCA_036518155.1 Bacteroidota bacterium | reverse complement strand
TCGTAGTCGAGCACGACGATTTTGTTCCCAGACCCTTTTTCCACGTAAACGTCGCCGAATGACACGTCGACGGTAACGTTCAATTCCTTTTCTTTGGTACGGTCAATTTCACGGTGGTAGGTCTGGAAGCCGAACAGTGCGGCGAGAGGAATACCGAAGAGTCCAAGGAACAGACAACGAGCGGGAAGTGAGAGTTTTTTCATGATTGAGAATGAGTGCGTGCTGCCTTCATTTTCTACGGACAGGGGGGTGCAGAGTTGCGCGAGGGCTCAATAATTTCTCATTTTGTCCCGGAGCTTCTTGTAGAGAAGTTCCCGTGCCCGGAAAATGTGTGCTTTTACCGTGCCCAGGGGCAATTTGAGCATTTCTGCGATTTCCTGGTATTCTTTCTCATCTACGTGCCGCAGGATGATGACCTGGCGATAACGGGGCGGCAGGGAGGCGATCGCATCGTCAAGGAGTTTCTTCCGCTGGCCGGAAATCAATTCGCTGTCGGCTTCGTACGTTGTGTCGGGTATTTCAAATGTGTAGTCGCTGTCCTTCGATTCGATCGGCTTGTCGATGGAGAACGTCTGCAGTCTTTTGCGCCGGATGTAGTCGATGGAATTATTTGTGGCAATCTTGAAGAGCCACGTTGAGAAGGCATATTCATCGTTGAAACTGGCAAGCGAGGTGAACGCTTTGATAAAGGCCTCCTGCGTCAGGTCCGTGACCTCTTCCTTGTCGCGAATCATCCGGTAGACAGCATTGTAGATTGCGTCATAGTACTTAAGCCTGAGCCGTTTGAAAGCGTTTTGGTCCCCTTTGAGCGCACGTTTGATCAGGGCCGCATCTTCTTCCCGCGACTCTGTCCGCTTCAGGTCGATATCTTCGGTCGTTTTGTGTGCTGACTCGGCGGGCGAAGGGGTATTTCTTCTTTTTGCTTTGGGCATCCTTTGCGTGTACGGAGGAAGAGGAACGGAACGCACAAAAATACCAAAAATATGACTGAGCCGCAATGTTGAGGCACTCCACGGCGGACTCCTCGTGGCAGCCGTCGCGGATTCCGCTGGACACATTGTCCGTCCTCTGCATTGATCACGGCCCGGTGATATCGCGTATCGAGCCGCGGACAGGAAACGGAGAATGATGCTGTCTGGCGACGCTTTTGATTGCAAAAGAGAGCGAAATTAATTACTTTGCGACAAAGAAAAACCCGCTTCGCTCAATCCATGTTCATCACATTCGAGGGTCTCGATTATTCGGGGAAATCAACCCAGGTACGCTTGTTGGCCGACACCCTCACCCACGAGAATTATCACACTCTCATCCTGCGTGAACCCGGTGGAACGGACATCGGGGAGAAGATCCGTACTATCCTGCTCGACAAAAAGAACAGCGGTATGACAAATGTCGCCGAGCTCTTCCTGTTCTCCGCGAGCAGGTCCCAGCTTGTTGAAGACGTGATCAAACCGGCCATCGAAGGCGGACTCGTGGTCATTTGCGACAGGTTCTATGATTCGTTAACAGCCTACCAGGGATGGGGAAAAGGAGTCGCGCTTGAGGCTGTCCGGGTTATTAACGAGTGTGCATCGGCGGCGCTGGTACCTGACCTTACTTTTTTTCTCGACATCCCGGTCGCCGAGGTGGAACGTCGCATGCAGCGTTCGCACACGGCAAAAGACAGGATGGAGTCAAACGGGGCTGGATTCTACGACCGGGTGCGGGAAGGCTACCTCGACATAGCGAAAAAAGAGAAGCGTTTTCACATCATCGATGGTCTTCAGTCTGTGGAGACCATCCAGGAATCCATCTGGACCAGCGTCAGGTCCGTTCTCCCCGGCACGTAGTGTCTCACCTGAGGAACCCAAAGGTTATCCTGCCTGTTGGATACATGAGAGAGCATTCGCAGAACAAAAAACTATGAGGTTGTTATGATTGGTACCGGTCGCTGGAAATATGCTGTAACAGCAGGCATCATCGTCGTCCTGAGCACCATTTCGCTCGGCATGTGGAGTATGGGCGATTCAGACCTGATGTTCAAGATCTACAACGGTGTCGACACATTCAGCAAAGTGTACAAGGAGATCGCGCTGAACTACGTGGATCAGGTTGACCCCCAGAAGTTCATGCGTGCCGGGATCGACGGCATGCTGAAAACGCTCGACCCCTACACGGTGTTCATCGGCGAGAATGAAGGGGACGAGCTCGACCTCGTGACCAACGGCAAGTATGCCGGTGTCGGAATAACAATCGGCCTTCGTGACGGTGCGGTGACGGTCCTCAATCTCGTGGAAGGATATTCTGCGGCCAAACAGGGAATCCAGGTTGGCGACCGCATTCTCGAAGTCGATGGCAAGAGCATGGTCGGCGCCAAACCGGACGATGTCAGGGCGTTGGTCAGGGGAGAAGCCGGTACGGAAGTGAAGATGAAGATTGCCCGGGAAGGAGAGCCGAAACCGGTTGAATACGTTCTCCTGCGCGAAATTATTCCGGTGAAGAATGTCACGTATGCGGGTTATGTGGGAGGGGGGATTGGATACATCCGGCTGGAGCGATTCTCACGCACTGCAGCAGACGATGTCCGGAACGCGATCAAGGAATTGCAGGGCAAGGGGGATCTGAAAGGGATCGTCCTCGATCTTCGGGACAATCCGGGAGGGTTGCTGGATATCGCTGTCAGTGTCGTCGCAGACTTTGTGCCGGAAAACAGTCTCGTTGTATCCACCCGCGGCCGACGCAATGAGTCCGACCGCAAATACTACTCCACGGAATCTCCGCTGGTCCCGAATGTGCCGTTGGCCGTTCTCGTAGACCGCGGGAGCGCGAGTGCAAGTGAAATTGTTGCCGGCGCAATCCAGGACCTCGACAGGGGAATTATTGTCGGAGAGCGGAGTTTCGGCAAAGGCCTGGTACAGACCATCACCCGGATTTCCGAGACTTCGTCCGTGAAGGTCACGACTGCACGCTACTATACGCCGAGCGGAAGGTGCATCCAGGAAATCGACTATTCGCACAGGACGAAGGATGGCGTTTTCGCCACATTCCCGGACAGTCTGAAGCGCGTTTTCAGGACTTCGCACAAGAGAATTGTGCTGGAAGGGGGAGGCATCGAACCCGATTCCACGGTCGCCGACGAGGAAGTGGGAAAAGTGATCGATGAGCTTGTGAGGAAGGCGATGTTTTTTAAATTCGCCAATACGTATGCAGTGACGCATAAGTCCTTGCCGGAAGACTTTCAGGTCTCGGACGACCTTCTGAAGGATTTCGAAACGTTCCTGAAAGACAAGAAATTCGAGTACCAGGAAGACTCAGAAGTGAAATTAAAGGAGCTCAGGGATATTGCTGAGAAAGAGCGATACAAGAAGGAGTTTCTCGACGATGTCACCAGGCTGAACACGATGATCGAAGGCGAGAAGGAACGCAAGATCCAGCGGTACGAAAAGGAAATGCGAAATTACCTCCGGGCGGAGATCGAAGGGAGGATCAACGGGGAACGGGCGGAAATCGAGTCAACGCTTCCGGACGATCGTCAACTGAACGTTGCCGTCAGTCTGCTGAAGAACAACAGGACGTACGACAAACTCCTGGCAGTAACGCCCGGCAAGAATTCCAAAAAGGAAGAATAGGATTTACTGCTCGAACAACTGGTATTGCGGCAGGGCGTTCTTGACGAGGGAAACGACGTACTCCAGATCTTCTTTCTTGTTGACAAAATCAAGGTTGTCGCTGGGAATAACCAGCAACGGGCCAAGTTTGTAATTATCGATCCAGTCGGTATAGAGTTTGTTCAGTTGTTCCAGGTAGCCTCGCTGGATGCCCTGCTCGAATGACCTGCCCCGCCTTGTGATTTGCCGGACCAGGGTATCCACCGATGCCTTCAGGTACACCATCAGGTCCGGCGGTTTCAGGTACTCCATCATCACGTGGAACAGCGAAACGTAATTGTCGTAGTCACGCTTTTCCATCTTTCCGATATCGTAAAGATTCCTCGCAAAAATTTCCGCGTCCTCGTAGATCGACCGGTCCTGGATAACGGACTCGGACGATTCGACGATCATCTTGTGGCATTTAAACCGGTTCGCGAGAAAGTAGATCTGGAGATGAAACGACCATCGGTGCATATCCGCGTAGAAATCGCTGAGGTACGGATTGTCGTCGACAGACTCGTAATAGGGTTTCCATCGGAAGCGGTCGCCGAGGAGCTTCGTGAGCGAGGACTTGCCCGCACCGATGTTGCCTGCCACGGTAACGAAGAGGGTGTTGGATGCGGTAGACATGAAATCCAAAAAATGCAAAAAGGAGAGAGAACGATGGATGCCGGGGACGGCCTATTTGAAAGCGGCGACCGCCTCGTTAACGGTCTTGTGCACGTCGAAAACCGTGGTCAGCTTTGTCATCCGTAGGAGCTCCTCGATCTTCTTTGATGCACGGGCAAGTTTCATTTCGCCGCCGCTGTTGCGCAGCGTGGTCAATCCGCCGATCAGCATGCCGAGCCCGGAGCTGTTGATGAATTTCACCTCATCGAGATCGACGACGACCCGTTTCTTGTCCGCGTCGATGAGCTTATGAAGCTGTTCATTGAGCGTTGTGGCGTCAGGGCCGCCCATAACATTGCCCGTCAATTCGATGACGGTGATTCCTTTGGATTCACGGCTTTTGAATTTCATGGACATATCCGATTATTTGGTTGCGGTAACCAGCGCAGCTTTTCTCGCTTTTGCTTCACTGCGAAGCTTGGTGTCGAGCACGAACGCGCTCGCGACATAAATGGAAGAATACGTCCCGGTAACGATACCGAATCCCATTGCGAACGCAAAAGCCCTGTTGACCTCGCCGCCGAACAGCAACAGTACCAGCAACACCAGGAAAATTGTTCCGGAGGTAATGACGGTCCGG
>DATDNS010000583.1:0-2518 GCA_036518155.1 Bacteroidota bacterium | reverse complement strand
GCTGACTAGTATAGTCACCGTTTTTCCATTCGGGGTCGTTGCGGATCGCGTCGATGATCATACGTCGCCAGACCCGGTTGCGGCCCGAAATCTGCGTCGGCAGGCTTGCCAGCGGCATGAGCGCGTCCATGAACTCCGGATGAATCTCTCCCCACAACCACGTGTGCATTCCTCCCATCGACGTCCCCATCACCAGGCGCAGGTGGTTAACGCCAAGACCATGCGTGATCAGTTGATATTCGGCTTCGACCATGTCCCGGTAGCCATAGTGCGGAAAATGCGCGTGGAGTCCGTCGCTCGGCTTGCTCGATTTACCGTGCCCGATGTCGTCCGGCAGAATAATGAAGTAGTTCGCCGTGTCGAGAAGGCAGCCAGGACCAAAAAGCACGCCGGCGAACGAGGGTCCCTGGAATTGATGACCACTGCCCGTCGTACCGTGCATAATGAGGACAGCATTGCGTACAATCCCCGACGCATCTTTGACGGGCGTACCGAACGTGGTATAATGGATTCTCAGATTGGGAAGGACCTCGCCGTCCTTGAACCTGAATTCACGGATGACGTAATCTCCCTCCAGTGGATTGGAACGAAGAGACGGGGCGGATGCACAACAACACCAGGCGAGCACAAGCAGGCCAACGTTTCTCACAGTCACCCTCCTCACGGTAGTCGATTGGATTGAACAACAGCGGTGGCTTGACGGTTCCTGGTCAGTCAGGCGGGCGGCGGAATTCAATCAGTTCTACGGGCGCTCCTTCGTGGATGATCATTGCAGCCCGCACTCCTTCGGACGGGGAGCCCGGAGGACTAAGGATTTCCTTTCCTTCCAGCGCGGAATCGAGGTCGTCAACTTCGAAAGCGATATGGGGTACCGTGCGGATGACTTCCGGGACAGGACAATCCGGGTCGAAACGCATCCATTCGATACCGTACGGATTGGTTTCGAATCCTGCAACGTGGACCTTGAGGTGCGCAAGATACCGCTCGCCGGGATGACGAACGGTTGTCGGGATGCCAAGGTGGTGATACCGCCAGCCGTTGTTGGCAACGACTGGCGGCGGTTCATGATCTTGTCGTTTTACAATGCGTGGTTTCTGTGTCATGAAGAATCACCACGGAATTCCAGAGCTCCCGGTACCTGGTCGGATACTGCTGGAGGAACAGGCTACATCAACGGTATGCCTACCATGATGCCGAAGACGCGGTTATAGGCTTTCCCCGAGCCGTTCTTGTCGAGTGACGTCAAGCCCAACGTGTATCGGACGTCGACGGTGATAATGGCGATGTTTGCGCTGGCGCCGAATACAATTCCGAAATCGGTGCTCGTTGTCTGATCTTTGATGTCTGTTTCGGCAGACTGGCCATTCGCTTCGGCTTTTGCCTTGGCGCTAAGGAGAATTCCCAAAGCGGGTCCGGCATAGAGACTTGGCTTCACAACGGGAACGGGAAATGAGTATTTCACAAGGACGGGAATTTCCAGATAATCGAGCTTCCCTGTGACTTTGACGGGAGTGCCAAAGAAGTTCTCATCGGCAACAAAGCCCTTCTGGCTGTAAAGGATTTCCGGTTGAATAGTGAACAGCATAGGGAGACTTATCTCGAGGTAGGCACCCGCTGCAAATCCTGTACGTGTCTTGGAATTTGGTGCAGCATCGGCACCGCTCACGTTGGCGAAATTGACCCCTCCTTTGATGCCGAGCCCTATCTGAGAATACGATAAACCGGCAAAGATTGCTACGAGAACCAAGGCAGCGCTGAGGCGTTTCATGAGACCTCCTAATAATGGTGTGTGTGGGGTGAGAAATTGGCCGCCAGCGCGCGGCGGCGACAGCGTTCAGTCTGTATATAACCAAATTCCATCTCAAACGCCAGACAGCCAGGCGCTTCGATTGTTCCTTGTCACGTTGAAATGTTTGGAATATCCTTCTGATTTCGGCTGTGGCGTCGCTGCACGCCGTGAACCTGTAAACCTTCCTGCATTGAGTTCGATGGTTTGAATACGAAGGTCAAACGCTTCGATTCTCATTTTTGCAATGACTAGTCTGGAAGAGGGCGATGACAGTGATTACACAGTGTTCCCAAAGGTAAGTTCGTTAACGCTCGACGAGTGGGGAGACCTTGTGAGGAAGTGTTGCGGCGTTTTCTTCAACGGGACAGTTAAACGTGATTCACCGATTCTCGCTGCGGGACTTTCGCTCTTTTCCCCGCCGGAGCGCGGCCGGAATTATCTCAACAACGTACCCGAAAAAGGGCACCGTCAAATCGGCATGTAATGCAGATACCATTCCACCGCCAGAGCAATAACCCTGTCCCAATGTTTGATGAACGTATGGTTTGCGCCGTCGATGACTTCAAGCCGTGATCCTGCAGGGAGAAGTTCAATCCCCCTCCTCGACCGGTCGAGCAGGAGGATTTCCTCTTCGTCCGTTGGATCGCTGCCGTGGATCAACAACACCGGACAGAGGACATTACCCAGGAGTGTTTGCTGGTCGATCTCCTCAAAATCCCTGAGCATTTG
>DATDNS010000582.1:0-12354 GCA_036518155.1 Bacteroidota bacterium | reverse complement strand
GCTCCGACCCATTTGCTCCTGTTCGCGCGGAGTCTCCCTCTGAACCCAACAGCGCCGCCTTTGAAGAACAGCGCGGTGACATCGTTCGGGTCTTTGTCGAGCCTCTGCTCGCACAAGGTGATGACATCATCGAGCATGTCGTAGAATTTCTGGTCCTGCGATTCGTCGTCGAAGTTCGTGAGGATGCGCCACCATTGTGTCATCGCGCGAAAAAAATATCCGACAGGATGCCCGGGATTCCACCGGATGATCTCCGCAAACGATGAATCGGCTTTCTCGAACTCCAGATTGTAGATGTAGTCGATGCCACGCTGAATTTTCCGGTCGATCGCAGGATCCGAGACCCACTGCGCGCGTGCCGGGGCAGGAATCAGCAGCAGGAGGAGAACCAACGCATAAAACCCGGGAATCAAACGACGCATGCTCATGAGGAAATAGAATGGAACAACACTGTAGGCGGGCCCTTGAGAACCGGCACCTGTTATGACAACTTTTGCGTGAAATAATCCTTGAGTCTGTCGATGGCGATTCGTTCCTGTTGCATCGAATCGCGGTCGCGAACCGTCACGGTTTTGTTTTGAAGTGTCTCCGAATCCACAGTGATACAATACGGAGTCCCCACCTCGTCCTGTCTTCGGTAGCGTCTCCCGACTGCGCCGCTGTCATCATAGAAGACACGGAAATTCCTGCGCAACTCTGTCTCAATCGTCCGCGCGATCTCCGGCATACCGTCCCGGTTCACGAGCGGGAAGACGGCGATTTTCGTCGGCGCAAGGGCGGGATGAAGCTTCAGCACCGTCCGGATTTCGGAGCCCCCTTCTGCGGTCGGCGCCTCTTCTTCCCGGTATGCATCGACAAGGAACGCCATGAACGACCGACTTGCCCCTGCCGATGTCTCGATGACAAACGGCGTATACTTTTCCTTCGTCTCCTCGTCGAAATACTTCATCGTCTTGCCGGAGAACTGTTCGTGCCGTGAAAGGTCGTAGTTCGTCCTGTTGTGGACTCCTTCGATCTCCCCCCACCCGAACGGAAATTCATACTCGATATCGTACGCATCCTTTGCGTAGTGGGCCAGCTTGTCTTTCGGATGCTGATGCCAGCGGAGTTTTTCCTTCGTCATGCCGAGGTTGCCGAACCATTGCATCCGTTCCGACCGCCAGTATTCAAAATGCTGGTCGTCTGTCCCGGGTTTGACGAAGAACTGCATTTCCATCTGTTCGAACTCGCGTGTGCGGAAAAGAAAGTTCTTCGTGTTGATCTCATTCCGGAATGCCTTGCCGATCTGAGCGATGCCGAAGGGGATTTTCTGCCTGCCCGCCGACTGAACATTCAGGAAGTTCACAAAAATACCTTGCGCTGTCTCGGGCCGAAGATAGACCACGTTGGACGAATCTTCGACGGGTCCGACAAACGTCTTGAACATCAGATTGAATTTCCTCGCATCCGTAAACGTCCCCTTGTTCCCGCAATTGGGGCACGCCAGTGTCGGGATGATCTTCGGAATATTGGATTCCTGCGAGACGAACTGTTCGAATGCCTCGTACACCTTGTCGTCCTTCACCTGACCTGCAAACTCTGCGGGAAACAGCTCGCGGAGGATTTCTTTCTTCTTCTTCAGGGAAGTTTCTTCGAACAGCACATCGACCCGGTAACGGGCTTTGCATTGTTTGCAGTCGACCATCGGGTCGGTGAAATTCTCGACGTGGCCGGAGGCTTCCCATACTTTCGGGTGCATCAGGATGCTCGCGTCCAGCCCTTCCACGTTTTCCCGGTAGGTCATGCTTTTCCACCACTGCTGCTTCACGTTGTTGAGCATCTCGACGCCGAGTGGACCGTAATCCCAGCAGCCGTTGAGGCCGCCGTAGATTTCGCTCGATTGGAAGATGAACCCTCTCCTCTTCGCGAGCGAGACGATCTTGTCCATCAACTTTGATTGATCTAACGCGGGTGTCTTATTCTGAGCCATTATTCAATATTCGATTTGGAAATTGTGGAATTGGGTGATTTAGTAATTTGACGATCTGGTAATTCGAATCCCTTGAAATTGGTCTCTTTGAATTTCTAAATCACCAATTTACTCAATTACAAAATTCTCAAATGTTTTCACTTGTTTTTGAACTCCGGTCTTCTCTTCTCCAAAAACGCCTTCGTTCCTTCTTTGAAATCTTCCGATCCGCAACAGAGCCCGAACAGACTCGCTTCGAGCGCCTGCCCATCGGTGAGGTTGGTCTCGTGGGTCATGTTGACAGCCTTCAGGGCAAGTCGAACCGCAAATTGACCCTTGCCGAGAATTTTCTGAGCGATGGTCTCAGCGGTATTCTTGAGATCGTTCTGTGGGACGACCTTGTTCACCAGTCCGATCCGGAGAGCTTCCGGTGCGTCGATCTGGTCCCCCGTCAAAATCAATTCCATCGCCTTCCCTTTTCCGACGAGCCGGGCAAGCCGCTGCGTACCTCCGTACCCGGGAATGATTCCAAGATTGACCTCGGGCTGACCGAACTTTGCATTCTCAGCGGCGATCCGGATGTTGCATGCGAGCGCCAGTTCGCATCCGCCGCCGAGGGCGTAGCCGTTCACCGCCGCAATGACCGGCTTGCCGAGGTTCTCGATCGCATCGAACACCGCCTGGCCTTTTTGGGAAAACGCTTTCCCCGATTCTGTGTCCAATTCCGTCAGTTCTTTGATGTCCGTACCGGCCACAAATGCTTTTTCGCCGGCCCCGGTGAGGATCACGATATCGATGCTCTCGTCTTTCCTGATACTCTCGAAGAGCTCATGTAATTCAGACTTGGCTTTGGCGTTGAGGGCGTTCAACTTGTCCGGACGGTTGATGGTAACATAACCGATGCGGTTCTTCGCTTCGTAGAGTAATGTTTCAAACATTCAATGCCTTTCTATTCTCGTTGATCAAGCAAATCCGTCAACCGTCGCGCCTGATCGGGCGTCAACCGTCTTTCTTCTTCGGCAAGTCTGAGAGCAAAGACCCCCAGCGACCTGTAGAGCGTTCGCATTGCAGGATCCTCCAGGGCCTCCAGGTGACGTGCAACGGTTTCGACGTCACCCCGCACGATCGGGCCTGTCAATGCCTTTCCCGCCCCCGTCCTGAATGCATTTTCAACGCTCGTCTCAACGAGTTTTCTGAAGGGCTTGAGATCCTTATCCGTGAACTTGCGGGCAAGCGATTCGATGGCACCGAGCAGCGCAATCGGATAGTTTGACGCCAGGACACACGCAGAATGATACAAAATTTTTGCTTCTTTCGGAACGACGATGACCTCTCCTCCGAGTGTCCGGGCAAGTGCTTTCGCCGCGCGAAGCGAATGGCGCGGCCCTTCGATCCCGTACGTGACACCTTGCATTGTGTAAATTTGATCCTTCAACGACAGCCGACGGGGAAACGTCTGGATTGGGTGGAAAGAAAATACACGGGCACCACGTCGTGCTACCGGCTCAAGCACATCACTCGTCAGCGCACCTGATGTATGGCAAACCTGAGTTCGAGAGAAGTCAAGTTGAGTAAGTCCTGCAAGCGAAGCGGCGACAGTCTGCACCGCATTGTCCGGAACAGCGATGATGATCAGCGTCGTAGAGGCAGGAATTGCCGAGACCGAGTCCGAACAGTTCTTGCACGATACGAGTCTCCCGCACGCCCGTGCCGATTGCCGGCTCAGACTCACGACGGCATTGATCGTATGGCCGGATCGCCGGAGCATGACCGCAAGCGTCGAACCCACCTTGCCGGCACCGATGAGACTGATATTCAAGCGGCGATGATGAGGCTTCACCTAGTTCACTTTTCGCGGGTGATCAGGAGGGTTGTTCGAGAGGATTGCGGCGAGGTATCCCACAACCGCATCTTTTTCTCCGGTGATATCTCCGGAATTGCAATGGTGGACCACACGAGCACTCATCGCCCCGAGTTTTCGAGCCGCGAGCATCACCGCGACAATGGGACCTCCACCGCACGCTTCAAGCTCGCGGTGCTTCAGTTTCTCCATCAACGCAGCCGGTTCGAACAATTCCACGAGATCCACGACACGGTTGTCCAGAAGCGTTGCCTCGGCATAGGGATGATAATGGGAGAGATCGCTGCTTGCAACAAGGAGCACATTGTTCCCGGAAACTGCGCCCGCGAGCGCTTCCGCAAGGTTTTCACACAAGTCAGCTGTCTGGTCACCCATGACGACAGGGACAAACGAGAACTCTCCGAGGACTCTTTGGAGAAACGGCAGCTGGACTTCCACCGAGTGTTCGCCTCTGTGCCCGGCGTCCGAACAGACTATGCGTTTTTCTTCCTGAACAATCGCAGAACGGAGGCTGTCGTTGACCGGTACCGTCCCGAGAGGCGTACGGTAGCCCCTTCCGGAATAGACCGATATTCCGCGGAAGTATTCCTGGTGACTCGGGCCAACGACGATGACAGCATCGAAGGTCATTCCCTTCAGGGCTCTGTAAGCGTGTGCAGCGGTGAAACCGGAATACACGTAGCCGGCGTGAGGCGATACGACGCCGAAAACTCTGCCAGCGGGTTTGGCCGGCGCAGCCTTATCCAGAAGCTCGTCAACGTCCCGTTGGAGCGTCCGGGCCGAAGCCGGATAAAATGCCCCGGCGACGGCAGGTTCTCGAATTGAAGATAGGGAAGCGGATGCACTCATCGGTCGTATGGTTCCGGATGGACAAAATCGGATTCGGAGAATTTTTCGGCCGTGAATTTCAAAATCGAAACGCTCTTGTTTTTCCACGCGTCCGGCGGGAGGCCGGCTTTGAGAGCTGTGTGGTTCAGGAATTGTTCACGGTCCCAGCCATATTCCGTCGGCACCGACGGCAGGAGAAGGCCCCGGTGGAGCCGCGTCTCAAGGATCAGACCGTGTACGCCCACTTCGATTTCCTCGATACGCTCAACGTTTTCAGGAGGTGCAAGGACGGAGACTTCAATTTCGAGGGCGTCGAGCTCTTCGGCAGCGACGTGTTCGAAGCGCGGATCTTCAAGCGCGGCCCGGACTGCAACTTCCTGGACGGACTGTGCCAGTGGGTAGTAGGCATTGACATAGCCGTAGCAGCCACGCAATTCGCCGTTCACGCGCACAGTGACAAATGCCCCGCACGGCTTGTGGAGATTTTGCTGCAGCGTTGCGACCGTTGGAAGCGGCTTCTGCGACACTGCACACTCAATTGACGATCGCGCCAGTTGCAGCAATGCCTTCTTATCGTCAATGCTCAGCAGCAAGGATGCTTCCTTTACGATTCCCATCACAAGGTAAGGATGCGCGGGAAAACATTCAAGGTCGTGTAGACGCGGTCTCCGGGCGCAGACCTTCCCATTAATGGAAAGCCGAATTCATCAGGATAATTGCATCCGAGCCTTGGATAATTCCGCCAAGTGTGCTAAATTGTCCCTGTGACGACAACCAGGACATTCCCGAACTTCTTACTCGTCCTCCTTTTCGCTCTTTCAAGTACCTCCGCGGGGCTTGCTCAAGGCAGCGATGTTCGTGGCACCGTTGTCGACAGTGCAAACGGCGAACGTGTTTCGTATGCGACGGTGATCATCCAGGGATTGGGGAGGGGTGCCGCCACGAATATGAGCGGATTCTACCTCATCCCGAACGTCCCGCCGGGCGCGTACACGATCAGCGCAAGTTGTATCGGCTATGTGAAGCAAACCCAGGACATCGTCGTAGGGCTTGGTGAACCTCTCCTCGTCAATTTCAGGCTTGCCCAGGAACCGGTCAAAGTCTCCGAGACGGTCGTGACGGGAACCGCACGTCACGAGTTGACGCAGATCCAGACCAGCGTCCACACGATGGATGAGCAGGATATTCAGGCAGTCCCTGTCTCGGCGGTTCCGGATATTTTCCACGCCATTCAAATCCTGCCTGGTATCGTCTCGACGAGCGATGTCAATTCCCATTTCTACGTGCGCGGAGGAGGAGGAGACCAGAATCTCATTCTTCTCGACGGCATGAAAATTTACAACCCCTTCCACGCACTCGGCATTTTCAGCATCTTCGACCCCGACATCGTCAGAACGACTGAGGTCTACACCGGTGCTTTCCCGCCCGGCTACGGTGACCGGCTTTCCTCCGTCGTCAGCCTTTCGACCAAGGACGGCAACGTCAACCAGGTGTCGGGCAAAGCGAACGTCAATTTTCTCTCCTCGAAGCTGCAGGTCGAGGGACCGATCGGCGATACCTACACGTGGCTGGCGGATGCGAGAAAATCATTCAGCAACACGACGATCAACCGGTTCCTGCAGAAAGACCTGCCGGTGTCCTTCTACGATGCGTTCTTCAAGGTCACTGCCAAAGTCACCGAGGATCGCCAGGTGCGCTACGGTTTGCAGGGATTCTACTCCGGCGACAATATGCGCTCAGGCAACCCTGCGGAACCGGACTATTCCTGGCGCAACCATGCCGTAGGGTTTACGGCGAGCGGCCTTGTGCTCGGAAGGGTCTTCGTGGATGCCGTCGCGTATGAGACCTATTTCCAGGCCATCCGGGACGCGAAGAATTCCGTTTCTGTCACTCCTGCCTCCACGACGATCCAGGAAGTCGGCGTTCGCTCCAATGCCACGCTCTACACGGACTCGAAAGACATTTTTTATCTCGGCTTCGAGATGAGTTTTCCCACTATTCAGAATTCGCTTGTCAACAGTTTTGGCGTCCTTCGTCAGACGGACGATCTGATCGTCGATGGCTGGTTTTGGCTCCGGTATCAAACGTCGATCGGACCGTGGCAATTTGACGGCGGAATCCATATGGATGCCATTACGCTGATGACCCAGGGGGGCTCGGGGAACATCCAGCCGCGATTGAACGTGAGCAGAGCCCTCTTTGGAAACTGGAAAGTGAAGTTGTCCTACGGCGAGTTCTCACAAAACTTCATCACGGTGAACAATGAAGATGATGTCGTTTCGATCTTCGATACGTGGATCCACATCCCGGAAGGATTGAGTCCCGAACGGGCGATCCATTATGTCGCCGGGATCGACGGGAATATCGCTCCCGAGCTGTCGATGAGTCTCCAATCGTATTTCAAGAATTACCGCTCGCTCGTTGTCTACAATCGTGACAAAGTTGATGCGACCGACCCCGATTATATCAATGCCACAGGGAAGTCCTACGGCGCCGAGTTGTTGCTCCGCTACAGTATCCCGATCGTGGATTTTTACGGCGCCTACACGTGGAGCAGATCACTGATTACTTCGCAGGGCATCACCTATCCCCCCCGCTACGACAGACAACACAACCTGAACTTGTTGGGAGAGTTTCATCTTTTTGACAATCTCGACGCAACGATCCGCTGGGAGATCGGCAGCGGATTCCCGTTTTCCCAGACAGTCGGGTATTACAGCAGGCTCTCACTCAATGATTTCTATGTCAATCCCTTTGTCTACGAGACGGGGACACCGTACATCTCCCTCGGAGAAAAAAATGCAGCGCGTCTCCCCTCCTACCATCGCATGGACCTTGGTCTCTCGTATCACTTCCGTGTATCGTCGGTCAAAGGGCGAGTGGGGGTGAATGTCATCAACGCATACGACCACCGGAATATTTTCTACTTTGACAGAAAGACCGGACAACAGGTCGATATGCTGCCGTTCTTCCCGAGCGCGACTCTTGAACTGGAGTATTGATGGAACGCGGGTGCCGATATTGCCCCGAGGAAAATCCCTGATGCGATCGCCACTCGTACATACGTTCGTGCTTCTTGGATTCCTGCTGGCCACAGGCGGGTGCAACGAATCCTTCAGCCCAAAAGCGCCGTTTCAACAACGCCTGGTGAGTTATTCCGTCCTGACAACGCAAAGCAATGCGCAATACCTTTTGTTGTACCTCAACTACAACCCGCCGGGGTTCGATCCATACTCCGTTACGACGATCACGTACGACACCGGCGCAACCGTCGTGGTCTCTTCCCCGTCAAAAAATTTTCAGTTCCACGACACACTTCTCTCTCCGACGATCCACGCCTTTGTTGCGCCGTTGTTCCGGCCGCTCCCTGGGACTTCGTATGTTCTTTCCATCGTTTCATCCCGTTACGGGACCCTGTCTTCATCCACGACGATGCCAGCCCAGGGGTACCTCTCGGTAGCTGATCAGAGCAGGCTTCTGTATCCTAATTCATTTTCCGATCAAAACATCGAAATCGATTGCGTCTTGGGCCAGGGGGCACACGGATATCTTGTCCGATTCTTTCTCGATTACAGCCTGGAGCGGGACACCACGTTCCGGGGGACGGAACAGATTCCGATTTCGTTCGGCCAGGATTCTCTGGGACTGACAGCCCCCATCTATCCGGTGTTGCAGCGGGCGGATGGACCCAAACCCATCGTGATGTACCCGGTGGAAAATTACCTGCAGACAATTGTGGCCCTGACAGCCCGTTATGCTACCGGAATCAAGCCGATGGGAGCTCGATTATTGCTCATTCAGGTTGACCAGAGTCTTTACACATATTTCAACGTTGCGAACGGCTTCCAGGACAAGTTTTCCATCCGGACAGACCAACCCGATTATTCGAACATCCGGAATGGGCTTGGCATTTTCGGATCGTTCAACGTGGATTCCACGATTATCCGTTACTGAAAAGAATGTCACGGATCGACTTGCCCATTTGTACAGAACCTGAAACCCGTTGCGTTGCTTCTCCCCTCTTCATTTTTTAGATTGTCTTCAACATTTCGCCCGTCATCTATGTCACTGATGGTTAGCATCTCAGGGATCCGCGGCATCGTCGGTTCCTCGCTGACGCCGGAAGTGGTTGTAAACTATGCTTCTGCGTTTGCCGAGTACTGCAAACGCGGCCCGATTGTGATCGGCCGCGACGGGAGAATCACCGGCAGAACCATCGGTCATATCGTTTCATCGACCCTTCTCCAGATGGGCTGCGACGTTACGGCACTCGGCGTATGCCCCACACCGACGGTTGCCCTCGCGGTCGAGAAAACCCGCGCTGCCGGCGGCATCTCAATCACGGCGAGCCACAATCCGATGCAATGGAACGGTTTGAAATTCTTCAGCCGAAGCGGACTCTTTCTTGACGGCGCCGAGAATCGCGACTTCTGGAACATCGCGGACCGAGTGGGTCGAACGTATGTCCCGTGGAACAAGCAGGGGAACTTTCGCACGCTCGAGACTTTCCTTGACGACCACATAAAGACTGTTCTCTCAAGTTCGTATATCCGGCCGGAAATCATCCGCAGACGCCATTTCAAAGTGGTGCTTGACTGTGTGAACGCCGCAGGCGGAAGGATCGTCCCAAAACTCCTCAAGGAACTGGGTTGCGACGTAGTTGAAATGAATTGTGACGTTTCGGGAGTATTTTCACACACTCCCGAACCGATTCCCGAAAACCTGGCGGATTTGTGCAAGAGGGTGAAAAGAGAAAAGGCCGATATCGGCATCGCGGTTGATCCGGATGTTGACCGGCTCGTGCTCATCAATGAAAAGGGAGAACCGTTCGGCGAGGAATACACGATCGCCAGCGTCGTCAAGTTCGTCCTGCAAAAAGAGTCCGGCGTGAGCACCCAACGAAGCTCCAGGAATACGAAACCGGTCGTCGTCAATCTCTCCACAACACGGGCCGTGGATGATATTGCCGGGCAATTTGGTGTGAGCACCGTGCGGACGCCGGTTGGTGAAATCAATGTTGCCAAGAAAATGAAGGAGATAGGAGCAATTGTCGGTGGCGAAGGAAGCGGCGGGGTCATTCTTTCGCAGGTTCATCTCGGCAGGGATGCCATCGTTGGTATCGCGCTGACACTCCAGCATCTGGCGGAATTCGGCGGGTCCGTCTCCGCATTGAAGGCATCGATGCCGGAATACTATATCACGAAGGGAAAAGTGGAACTCGGGAAAGCAAACCCAGACAAGGTTCTGGCAGCGATCAAAGACACGCTCGCGGTCGGGGGAACGATCAATGAAGACGACGGATTGAAGATCGATTATCCTGATTCCTGGATTCACCTTCGCAAATCGAACACCGAACCGATTGTCCGTATCATTGCTGAGGCCCGCGACAAAAAGGCCGCAGACAGACTTGTCGAGAAGTTCACGAAAGCGATCCGAACCGTGAAGCCTTCATGAGCGGGTCAAGCCCCGGCTGACGGATCCTGCTTGCCTCAGTCATCATCAATGAGTACTTTGTCACAGGGCAACAATTTCATCGTCGACCGGAAGAATCCTGTTCCGGGCGCCCTTTCTGATCCACCAAGTTCACACGACCTCAATGATCCTCGGTAAAGTCACCGGCACCATAGTTTCCACCCAGAAAAATCCTAACCTGAAGGAATACAAGCTCCTGATCGTCCAACCCGTCGATCTCGATGAAAAACCCGTCGGCAGGGATGTCCTTGCCATCGATCAGGTGGATGCCGGGGTGGGTGACACCGTCCTGATGATCCAGGAAGGATCGGGTGCGCAGCAGATGCTCAAGCGAAAAGATGTTCCTGTTCACTCGGTCGTCGTTGCGGTCGTCGATGATTTGTCTGTTGACCTGAAATAGCTCCCGGAATATCCACGGCAATGACCGTGAGAGTTCGGAGTGGCACATCATCGCAAGGACATGCGTCATGCAAAACGTGCGCGACCTCCTTCGTCTCTCCTCTGTCCATCGAATCGGCCCCACAAAGATTCGAGCCCTCCTGGCACATTTCGACGATGCGGCGGGTGTTTTGGAAGCTTCTCCGAGAGAACTGATCCGGGTCCCGGGAATCGACAAGAAGCTCGCCTCCAACATTGCCCACCGCGAAGATGACGAGTCGTTTGCCGACGACCAGCTCAGGCGGCTGAACAGGATCGGTGGACGGATTATCACGATTTGGGACAAAGAATACCCGGAACTCCTCAAGAAGATTTACGACCCGCCGGCATTGATCTATACCCTTGGAAAATTCAGTCCCAAAGACCGTCAAGCAGTCGCCATCGTCGGCACGCGTCATCCGAGCCAGTATGGGCAGACCATTGCGGAATCCATAACCCAGGAATTGAGCCGTCTTGGCATAACGATCGTAAGTGGTTTGGCGCGGGGCATTGATACGATCGTCCATTCGACAACGTTGAAGTCCGGGGGGAGAACAATTGCCGTCATCGGGTCGGGCCTTGATGTGCCGTATCCGCCGGAGAACAGAAAACTTATGGAACAGACCGCCGAATGCGGGGTCGTCGTATCCGAATTCCCGATGGGCGCGAAGCCCGACGCCACAAATTTTCCCCGGCGCAACCGCATCATCAGCGGACTTTCGCTCGGAACCGTCGTTGTCGAGTCGGCGGAAGACGGGGGCGCGATGATTACGGCGTCAACGGCTCTCGATCAGAACCGTGAGGTATTTGCCGTACCCGGAAATATCAACGAAAAGCGGAGTTGCGGGGCGAACAAGCTCATCCAGGATGGACGCGCGAAACTTATCCTCAACATCGAGGATATTCTTGCAGAGTTGAATTTGAAGCTCGACAAGGGTGCCGCGAAGAAGGAAGAGCCGCCGCTGGTTCAGTTGACGATCTTCGAACAAAAAATCTTCGACCTTCTTGGCAACGACCCCATCCATATTGACGACCTCGCGGAATCCATGGACAATGCCACCTCCGACGTTCTCGTCAACCTGCTCTCGCTCGAATTCAAAGGTCTGATCAAACAGCTCCCGGGCAAAATGTTTGTGAAGATGTAACCACCCCCGAATGAAAAAGCCGGATTGGCTATCCGGCTTCGTCACCACAACCGTGGTGCACACAATACTCCGCGCATCCCCTTCGTTCATCAGACCTACATATTCCACCAGTACGAAAACTTCACCATAAAGATGTTGTCCGGTTTCGCGTCGATTAATCTGGTCAGGGAGTGATTGAACTGAAACTCGCCGAAGTTTTCGTTGTCGGACCTGCTTTGAGTCCACACGACGTAGACGACGGAACCCGGTTTGAATTCCCAGCGCAACACGGCGTTACCGCGCAATGACTTAAAATTGAAATCCGGATCGCTGAAACTATAGGGAACTGCAGGCCCGTTGCCATCGGCATCGACGGTGTACGTCACACTCCCGTCGGATGCGACGTTTTTCGTTATCACCGAGTTGCCAGTCCCGTACTGCATAAAATTGAACGTGCGCGGCCGGGCGAACGCCTTGAAACTCTGATACGCACCGGAAGATATCAATGGCTGCGCAAACAGTTGCAGACTCAGTTCAGGGGTAAATGTCCAGTTCAAACGAATGTTGGCCGCAAGCGTCTTTTGATCGAGATCCCCAAAAACGTACCTGTTGCCGTAGGTCGCAACTGCTGTCGGATCCGCGTAGGAGCCAACCCATTGAGCCTGAAGGAGGTTCCGGCTGAAACTCGGTCCAATCATGAGCTC
>DATDNS010000581.1:0-5393 GCA_036518155.1 Bacteroidota bacterium | reverse complement strand
ACACGTGGGGAATTTTCGGAGAATACAGCGAATCGGATTGGTCATTGCGAGCGGCCGCTGCACTCGAGCCCAAAAGTGCCAACGGACTTGAAATGGACACGAGATTCACGAAGGCCTTCAGTGTGAATATGGAATTCGAGTGTCGATACGAGTGGCGGGGACACGATGGTGCGTTGAGATTTCTGTTCTACCGCAATCAGGCCCACATGGGCAACTACGATCGAGCAATCTCAGATTCCATATCGCAATGCGATATCACACGCACACGTCTCGACGGCCGGACGAAATACGGCTTGGGTCTGAACTGGGAGCAACACGTGACGGACAATGGCGGTATGTTTGTGCGCCTTGGTTGGAGTGACGGAGTCAATGAGACGTGGGCATATACGGAGATCGATCGCACGTTCAGCCTGGGCGGCATACTTGGCGGGCAAGGCTGGAACAGGCCTCTTGATCACGTCGGCATGGCAGGCGTCATCAATGCGCTTTCTCGTGACCATCTCCGCTACCTTGCTGCGGGAGGAACGGGATTCCTGCTTGGAGACGGACGGCTTCGCTACGGTCCGGAAATGATCGTTGAGACATTCTATTCAGCACTCATCATCGAGTGGATGACGTTGACTGCGGACTATCAATTTATTGGAAATCCGGCATACAACCGTGACCGCGGCCCGGTGCATGTTTTTGGATTGCGGATGCACACAGAACTATAGAAAACAGCCGCGAGCCGGTGTCCGAGCACAAGAGGCGTTCTACTCGCGGTGAATCTCAAGTTGTTTGTGATTATATTTGCGTGCCATGACGGACGAACGATCCCGACCGAACCCTGACGATCTTCTCAACCTTCTTAAGAAAGAAGAAGAGAAGGAGAAAAAAGGAAAGCTGAAAGTCTTTTTCGGCATGTGCGCGGGTGTCGGCAAGACGTACGACATGCTCAAGGATGCTCACGCCGCGAAGTCAAAAGGGATCGACCTTGTCGTCGGATACATTGAGACCCACAAGCGTCCCGAGACCGAGGCCCTTCTCACAGGCCTTCCGATCATTCCCCGAAAAACCATTCAGTACAAAGGTACAATTCTCGAGGAAATGGATCTCGATGCAATTCTTGAAAGAAAACCAGAACTCGTCCTTGTTGATGAACTTGCACACACCAATGCTCCCGAGAGCCGGCACACGAAGCGGTATCAGGATGTCCTTGAACTGCTCGACAACGGCATCGACGTCTTTACAACGCTGAACGTCCAGCACCTCGAAAGTCGCGCCGATACCGTGGCACAGATTACGGGCAGCATCATTCACGAAACTGTCCCCGATTCCGTCTTTGCGGCGGCGGATGAAGTTGAAGTCATCGACATTTCTCCCGAAGAGCTCTTGAAACGGCTCGAGGAGGGCAAGGTCTACACCCCCGAGCGGTCGAAACGGGCCATCGAAAACTTCTTCCGGGCCGGTAACCTCACCGCACTCCGCGAAATGTCGCTCCGCCTGACGGCAGAACGCGTCGACCGCCAGTTGCGCGATTACATGGAGCAACAGCGGATTTCTGGGCCGTGGAAGTCGGGTCAACGTCTCATTGTCGGCGTCAGCGCAAGTCTGCGATCCATTTCCGTCATTCGCTGGGCCCGGCGTCTTGCCTACACCATGGATGCCTCCTGGATGGCGGTCCACGTCGAGACTTCGCCGACGTCCTCGCAGGAAGACAAGGATCAACTCTCGAAAAACATCAAACTGGCCCGGGAGCTCGGAGCCGAAGTTGTCACGACTTCCGATGACGACATTGCCGCAGCACTCGTGCGCGTCGCCAGAGGGCAGAATGCGACGCAAATCCTCATCGGGAAACCGGAGCGGAAATTCTTTTCCGATTCGTCAAGGTTGCTGGATCGTCTTCTTGAAACCAGCGAAGGCCTGGATATCTATATCGTCGGCCAGGAACAGGAAACACGACAGGAGAAGAAGCGGCTGTTGTTCCCGGAGATTCAGTCCATCCTGCCGCAATACTTCATCGCGAGTGCAATCGTCATCGTTGTGGCGATGATCTGTTTTCCAATCACGAGATTTGTCGGTTACAAGACAGTTTCCTTCATCATCCTCCTCACCGTGTCCCTCCTCCCGTTACGACTTGGGCCTGGTCCTGTCCTTGTTGCCGGCGGGCTCGGAGCTCTCTTGTGGGATTTCTTCTTTATTCCCCCCATTTTCACGTTCTCCATGGGACACGTTGAAGATGTGTTGATGCTCCTGATGTATTTCATCGTCGCCATTGTGACCGGAGTTCTCTCTGCGCGAGTGCGGGCCAGGGAGCGGGCTGTCCGCCAGCGCGAGGAACGAACCTCGGCACTCTTCACGCTGACCAAGGATCTGTCCTCGGCACACTCACAGGAAGAAGTGATCACAGCAGCCGTTGCGAACATCAAGAAATTCTTCAACGCGGACGTCGTTGTCGTTCTCGGGGATGCCGACGGGGAGATCGCGTCGAGTCCGCATCCGGCAAGCTCGATGAAGCCCGATGCCAAGGAATTCGGCGTTGCGGCGTGGTCGTACTGGAATGAAAAACGGGCCGGCAAGTATACCGATACCCTGCCGTCGGCCGAGGCGACGTACTATCCAATGTCCGGGCCGCGGTATCCGCTTGGTGTCATCGGCGTCAGGCTTGCACAAAAGTTCACTTCAGACCAGGAGAATTTGCTCGAGAACTTCATCGCACAAATTTCTTCCGCGATCGAACGGGAACTCCTGAGCGAAATCAGCACGAAGTCGATCATCGTTGCGGAATCGGAACGTCTGTACAAGACCTTGTTTAATTCCGTGTCGCACGAATTGAGAACTCCTGTTGCGACGATTATGGGAGCGTCGGAGAATATTCTCCGCGATTCTTCGGCGCAGACAGTCACGACAAATGAAGTATACGCCAGGGAAATTCATTCGGCGGCAGAGAGGCTCAACCGTCTGGTTGCAAACTTGTTGGATATGACAAGACTAGAATCGGGAATGATCCAACCGAAACTCGATTGGTGCGACATCCGCGATGTCATCAACAGCGCCGTTCGCGGCCTTGACAAGGAACTCGCGTCCAACGCCCTTACAATCAAGATTGACGACGACATGCCTTTGGTTCAGCTTGACTTTGGGTTGATTGAACAGGCGTTGACAAATCTTCTGCACAACGCATCGATCCACGCACCGGCAGGAACAGCAATTGAAGTCGCGGCCTCCCACAAAAATGGCGAGTGTGTCATCGTCGTTTCTGATGTGGGTCCCGGGTTGCCTCCGGAAGGTGCGCAACGGGTATTCGACAAATTCTACCGGGCGCCGACAGCGAAGACCGGGGGGACCGGTCTCGGTCTCCCGATCGCGAAGGGATTTATTGAGGCACACAAGGGCACGATCACGGCAAAAAATCGTGCGGCCGGGGGAGCCGAATTCACCATCCGGATCCCGGTGAAGTCAACAACGAGTGAACCAAAGCCTGCCGCCCGATGACGAACAAACCTGTCATCCTCGCAATCGATGACGAACATCAGATCAGAAGACTGTTGCAGTTGACGCTCGAGGCAAATGGGTTCACCGTCCGGTCTGCGGAAAACGGTCGCGATGGGTCGGTGATGGCGGCATCGGAGCGCCCTGACCTGATCATCCTTGACCTTGGGCTTCCGGATCTGGATGGCCTGGAGGTGCTCAAGAGAGTGCGTGAATGGTCGGCCGTGCCGGTTCTCATTCTCTCCGTCCGCAGTGCTGAAGCGGATATCGTCTCCTGTCTCGAAGCGGGCGCCGATGACTACCTCGTAAAGCCGTTCCGGACCGGCGAATTGCTCGCCCGTGTCCGCACAGCTCTCCGCCACCGCGGGATTCGCGAAGAAAAGGAAGTGTACTCATTCCGGGGATTGACCGTCGATCTTACGGCGCGGACGGTAAAGAGGGGCACCACGGTCATCAAGCTGACCGCCACCGAATACGCGCTGCTGGCGCTGTTTGTCAAGCATGCCGGCAGGGTTTTGACACACAAGTATATCCTTGAGCAGGTTTGGGGCCCTGCGCACGCTGAGGAAGCTCAGTATACCCGCGTTTACGTCGGTTCTCTCCGGAAGAAAATCGAGAAGGATCCTGCGAAGCCGCAAATCATTCTTACCGAGTCTGGGATCGGATACAGACTCAGTGCTGACGAATGATGCTTCACAATCCAGAAGTTCGCACCTCGATTTTCGGTGAATAAGAACTCGCAACGAGCGGCGGGATAACCCGCGACCCCCTGTGTGATAAAGTGGTGTGATGCGCGTCGACATCTTCACGCCTCCGGCCCCTTCGAGGGGGACGGTAGGACTGGTCGATGATGGAGCAAATGTGCAAGCCTTAAGCGAACGAGCTTTCTGGCTCCGAACATATTTGATGGATTGTGGGCGAGAAACCCTCTCCTTCCGGGAGAGGGCAGTGCGAGGTCAATCGATGAAATTTGACGGCTCCAACCCCAGGACGCACTTCTTTGTTTAGAAAAAAATTCCGATCTTGGGAACCGTCAATGGGAATCGCTGGTTTTGCCTGGTGACCCGTTCCGACAATTCTGTTCAGTCTACCCCGTAGTATCAACCACATGAGAGGTTTAACAGCGTGAATTTCCTCCAAGCTGCAATTCTCGGCATCGTCCAGGGGCTTACCGAATTCATCCCCATTTCAAGCTCGGCACATCTCGTTATCATCCCCTGGCTTTTCAACTGGAACGATCCGGCTCTCGAGAGCCTCGCATTTGATGTATCACTGCATCTCGGAACCCTTGTGGCGCTTCTTGCATTTTTCTGGTCTGACTGGGTCCGATTGGTGAGGGCAGGTACTTCGAGTATTATCGAGCGAAGGATTGGCGGCGACATCGACCGGAAGCTTGCGTGGTACCTCGTTATCGGCACGATCCCGGGGGGCATTATAGGTCTGTTCTTCGAACACAAAATCGAACATCTGTTCCATCCTGCCGAAGGCGGCATCAATACATCGTCAATGGTTTGGATGGGTGTGATCATCGCGATTCTGGGAGCTCTTCTGTTCCTGGCTGAACGCTTCGCCCGCCACATTCGGTCAATGGACAAGGTGACACTGAAAGACGCAATCCTCATCGGGTGTTCACAGGCGCTGGCAATTTTTCCGGGAGTCTCCCGCTCGGGAAGCACGATTACCGCGGGACTGGCTGTCGGACTGGAGCGCGAGACCGCGGCGCGATTTTCGTTCCTGCTTTCCGCTCCGATTATCGCCGGGGCAGGACTCAAAAGTCTGTGGGATATCTACAAGGGAATCCATTCCGGCGCGATCAGCGGTTCTGAAATTGCCTTGTTCCCAATCGGCTTCGTCACTGCGGCTGTGAGCGGTTATTTCTGCATCAAATATCTTCTCCGTTTTCTGCAAAACAACTCAACAAA
>DATDNS010000580.1:0-7614 GCA_036518155.1 Bacteroidota bacterium | reverse complement strand
CTTTCGTAAGAAATCAGGTTCGAAACGCGTTTTCAAAATCACGGAGGGCTTATGCGGTTGATCAACCACTGGTTAAGGTGTTTGCTCGCGCTGTCGATTGCATCTTTCGTCTGTGCTCTACCGATGCTTGGTCAGGAAATTCCAACGAACGGAAATCTTTACGGTCAGCCGGTCACAGGAACAACACAGCCCGATTTTGGGGGTGAGTACGTTTCCACATCAAACGGAGTCTACCAGGAGACAGGCTGGCTCGGAACGTATTGCGAGTCTGTCTTCAAAGCGCCAAAAGGCACAAAGGTTCTGCACATCGCGTGGAAGAAGATCACCAACGGCCCGAACAGTCCTGATGAACAATACGGGGCATTGATGATACAACTCGACGATGGCACTGTGCACTATTTTCATTTTAGCAAACCTCCGGGGATTGTCCCAAGCATGGATTCAACGGCGGTCTTTACAGCGCCGACCGACTCTGCGAGCTGGAAGAAAATCACCGGCGACGCCATCTATATGCTCGGTACACTCTGGTCGCAATCATCCCCCTTTCTGTATGTTTCCAGGGATAATCTGAAGACATGGCAGGTCGATACGGGCGGCATCAATGGTGCACAAATAAGCGACATCAGCCTCGACACCGCCCAGTACGTGTATGCTGCCACTGACAAGGGGTTGTTCGTCCAGAATCCCGATTCAAATGTCTGGCACGCAGTGTCCTCGTTGACACAGTTGACCAACCTTAGCCGAGTTTTCGTCGACAGAGAGAACCGTATCCTCGCCGCCGGAAGCAGCGGCGGTCTCTACATGAGTACAAACAATGGAACGTCGTGGTCTGCGGCCCCTACAGGACTAGGAACGAATATCGTTGGCCTGATGGCGGACGATGCCTATCACAACCTCTTCGTCTCCGCAGCACCGTTCGCGTTCAGTTCCAGCCGACTGTACAGGTCCGCAGGAGGAACCGGTACGTGGCAAATTGTGGATACATCGATATCGCGCATTGTCGGGAGTGCAAGCTTCCAGACAATGAACATCAACACGATCACCGGTGACAGCATGCTCATTGCCGGAACTTCCTTCGGCGTCTTTATGAGTACCGACCAGGGATTGACGTGGACGATGAACAATAACGGAATCAAAGCCGAGAATATTTCCGGTATAGCAAAGACGGCATCCGGAAAGATTCTCCTGGCCACCGATCTCGGGATTTTTTCCAATACGCCCCCCGATACCGTATGGACAAAGTCGTATCCGACGAGCGGCTTCCAGGGTCCGCCGTTTCAATTGAAGCTCTACAGCGACGGGCCCGGCAACATCTACACCCTGGATAGCGAGCATTACCCGATGTTCCTCAACAACGGTGTCTCCGCGATTCTCAAGAGCACCGACGGCGGAACGAGCTGGGCTGCGGACACGCTCGGACTATCGGGCGTGAACGGCAATCTATTTTACGTCGACGAGACGGGGACTCAACATTACGGGGGCGGCGGACAGTACAGCAGCTTCAAGCCAAACCTGTGGGCAAAACCGTCAGGCGGCTCGTGGACGATCGATACGACAGGGTTTCCTGCACAGACCTCCAATTACGCGGTCTCCATGACCTCTGACCGTAATGGCTTCCTTTATGTCAGCGGCAATCTTTCCGGCAACAGAGTGATGCGAAGACCAATAGCCGGCGGAACCTGGGTCGTCGATACGGCCGGGATCCCCCCTGCGGTTGCTTCCTTTGGACTCATGGTGCCGGGAAAAAATGGCGATGTGTTTGGCTTCGTGGGTCAATTTTATGGCACCGGACTCATGCGTCGTTCAGCGGGAACGTGGAGCAGCGTCCCGCTCCCATCCCAGCTTGTCTCACCATATGTCACCGCGGTCTCCGTGGATAATGCAGGAGTACTGTTTGCAGCGTTCGTCGACCAAAACAACCTCGGACGTGGAGTGTATTTCAGTATCAATAACGGGACATCCTGGACTTTTACCGGTTGCGACAGTGTCCATGTTACCTCTCTTGTGTCATTCGGTGATTCAACGTACGCGTTGACCTCCGATGCAGGCGCCTTTTATGTTGGCAAGTCGGGGACGACCGCCGTCCAACGGACGACTGGCGGACCCGTTTCATATTCGCTCGCACAAAATTATCCCAACCCGTTCAACCCGGCGACGACGATTCGATTTTCAATTGCGAAATTTTCGGTTGTCAATTTGAAGATCTATGACCTGCTCGGCAGGGAGGTGGCAACGCTTGTGAACGGGGCAATGAATGCAGGTGTGCACGAGGCGACGTTCGATGCATCGCGACTCGCGAGCGGAATCTATTTTTACAGGCTGCGGGCGGGAGATTTTTCAGCAACGAAGAAGTTGGTACTTGTGAAATAGGAAGTTCCTGGACGGCGACGCCATTCGCGCGGTCAGACAAAACCGTTGGAACGTTGCCCGGTTATGAAATGGAGATTGATGGAATCAAAACGGGAAGGAGAAGTATGAAACGCGACGTTAGTCTGTATCTCTTCACTGCTGCATTGGCCTGCGTTGTCGCGAGCCATCAGGCATTCGGGCAGTGGTCCAGCGACAGCTCTGCCAACAACCCCATTTGCACGAGCACGGGAGAGCAAACGTATCTCAAAATGGCGAGTGATGGCGCTGGGGGCGCTTTGCTCGTGTGGCAGGACGGCCGAAGCGGTACCAACTATGACATTTATGCCCAGCGGATCAGTGCGTCGGGTACGATCCTGTGGACGACAAATGGCGTCGCAGTCTGCACCGACGCAAGCGAGCAGGATTTCCCTGCGATAGCCAGCGACGGGTCGGGAGGCGCCATCGTCACCTGGCAGGATCTGCGAAACGGCTCCAACTACGATATCTACGCACAGAGGGTCAATTCGGCAGGGGTTGTACAATGGACGACAAACGGCGTAGTCGTATGCGACTCCACGGGTGACCAGCAATCACCATTCATCGTCAGCGACGGGGCCGGAGGTGCAATCATCACCTGGCTCGACGGCCGGAGCGTATCGCCCGGGTTCTACGCCCAGCGGATCAATTCGTCAGGCGTTCGGCAATGGGCGCAGTATGGCGTCGGCGTACTCATAGGACCTTCGGGCATATCTGTTTCCTCCGCTGAACCGGACGGCGCGGGAGGGGAAGTGATGCTCTGGATCGCTTCAGCGGTTCCTCCCTCGGTTCCCTATGTTATCAGGATTAACGGCGCAGGGTCGACCCGCTGGGATACGAACCTCGCATCGTTCTATCCCCAGTACACACCGACGATGGCCGGCGACGGCATCGGCGGAGCCTTTATTACCTGGAGTTGCTATGTGTCCACCTACGAGTACGTGTTTGTCCAAAAGGTCGATTCCTCCGGAACGGCCAAATGGAGTTCCAACGGCTTCGGAGTCAATGCGGGCAACCCGTACGGCATCTATCCGGTGGCAACGGGTGACGGGACGGGGGGTGCTATTGTCGCGTGGACCGACACGCGAAACGGCAACTATGATATCTATGCCCAACGTGTCGATACCGCCACTTCCCAGTGGACAGCCAACGGTGTTCCAATCTGCACGTTGACGTCAAGTCAGAGTCTCCCGTTCATCGTGGGCGACGGGTCCGGCGGCGCCATCATCGCGTGGATTGACAACCGCAACGGATCCGGAAACGATGTATACGCCCAGCGTGTCAACGCATCGGGTGTGGTTCAATGGCGGACCAACGGCGTCGCGATCTGTACCGCCGCAGGCGATCCTCAACCGGCAGGCATTCTCTCCGACGGCTCGGGGGGTGCTATCCTGTCGTGGGTGGATTACCGGAACGCCACCGACCACAACATCTACGCCGCAGGAGTTTCCGCCGGAGGGCTTCTCCCGGTCGAAGCTACGAACCTGGCCGCGAATTCCACCGCGGAGTCCGTCACACTCACGTGGAAGACTCAGACCGAAGCGGACAATGCCGGATTCAATGTACTCCGGCGCGGGAGGGATGAGGCGGCATTCGCTCTGAGAGGAAGTTTTGCCGACGATGCGCGACTGCGGGGTGCCGGTACAAGCAGCACTCCGAGAACGTACACATTCACCGACAACACCGTCATTTTCGGGATGTCGTACGTTTACAAGATCCAGAGTGTCTCCTCGAACAATACAATCAACGACTGGAGCGCCATCGACGTGACTGTCGGCACACCCGATCACTTTGCACTCAGTCAGAATTATCCCAACCCGTTCAACCCGACGACGACGATCCGATTTTCAATTGCGAAATTTTCGATTGTCAATTTGGAGATTTATGATCTGCTCGGCAGGGAGGTGGCAACGCTGGCGAACGGAGAAATGCCTGCAGGTGTGCACGAGGTGACGTTCGATGCATCGCGACTCGCAAGCGGCATCTACTTCTACAAACTCCGGGCCGACAATTTCACCGCGACAAAAAAACTGGTCCTCCTGAAATAAGAGAGACGATTCGCAATCACGGTTCCATTCATAAAACGGGATGGGGTTATCATGAAGACAGTATTCGGTGCGGCATTGGTTCTTATGGTGTTGACGCGATCTCTGTTTGGCCAGAGCGGGAGTATCAACAATACGCTCGGTTCGGGCGGTTCATTCAAGGTGAAGAGCTCCACGAGCGACAGTATCCTCGTTGTCAATGTCAACGGGAATGTCGGCATCGGGACTGCGAACCCTGCCAGCGCGTTGGACGTGTCCGGTCAGTTGACGACAGGCCGAGTGAAGGTGAGCGGTATTCCTTCGTTTTTTGCCTCTCATAATGATGAAAGCAATCTCGATAACAGTCCTTACACACTCCTCAACTGGGATGAGACAACGCTGCCCGGCTCGCACGACAACTCCGCGAGTTTTAGTCCATCGACAGGAGAGTTCACCGTACCCCGGGACGGATTCTATTTTTTGACCGTTCATATTGAATTATTCGGTGCCGGCACATCCGGCGCTTCTGTCGTGGTCAGGGAGAACTCGAATAATACCGGACTATATGCTACCGGCACCAGTAGCAATTCAGCCTACTACCTTACCGTTGCCGGCGTGCTCAAACTGCAAGCCGGACACGTCGTCACCCTCGTCATCAGCAAACCCGGTTCCACCGGTTCGTGCACTGCAGGAGCCGGTTACTTCAGCGGTTACCTGGTCAGCGATTTCTAAGGTGAGGTATCATCAATCCGACAACGACAATGGAACGTTCGATTTCGCAATTGTCGATTTGAACGTGTACGACCTGTTCGGTCTCAAAGAGGCAACGCAGGCGAACGGAGAAATGAAAACGGACTTGCACACCGTGGAACTTGATGCGTCGAAGCTTGCAAGCTGCAACTATTGTCACCTGCTTCGTGCCGGCAATTTCAACGGGACAAGAAAATTGGTACTCCTGAAATGAAAAGAAACGAATCACCCATCAAATCACAATTCTTTTGTCGAGAGGGGGTTACAATGAAGTCAATATTCTGCACAGCAATCATGCTGACAGTACTCGTGGTACCCATCCACGGCCAGAACATCAACAACACGCTTGGTGTGGGAGGTTCATTCGTCATCAAAGATGGCCTGTCTCCTTCGACAACGTTCCTGAGTTTGAGTCAGGCCGACGGCTATCTGAGCCTGAGCAAGGGTATCGTGATCCCTGTGGCGACAACTTCGACGGTGGGTGTGATCTTCAAAGGTCCCGACCGATTTATCCACGATTTTCAGCCAGCCGGAACATCCGGGGGCAACACTTTCGTTGGCGACAACGCCGGCAATTTTACCATGGGTGGAGTAGCCAACCAGGCAAGCAACAACACCGCTATCGGGGCCGGTTCGATGGAATCATTGACAACCGGATACGGAAATACCGCTGTAGGAAGCGCTGCTCTTTTTCACGCCACAACGGCATTCGACAATTGCGTCTTCGGAGAACTGTCGCTCGCGTTCAATACGGTGGGCAACGAGAATTCCGCATTTGGACATTATGCGCTTCAAACAGATTCCGCGGGGAGTAATTGTTCCGCATTCGGCAGTGGAGCACTTTATTACGCGAAGGGTGATAATAATTCGGCCTTCGGAGCCAGCGCAGGCTCCTTCGTGACGACTGGCTCGGACAATACGCTCATCGGCTACAACGCTCAACCAAGCTCTCAGACGGTTTCCAATGAATTTACGCTGGGGGATTTCAACGTTGCAACGCTCAGGTGCAATACGACAACGATTACCGCGTTATCCGATGCACGTGACAAAACGAACATCCGGGATCTCCAGCTCGGTCTGAACTTTCTCATGACTGTCAAGCCGCGGCTCTACAATTGGGACAGGCGAGAGTGGTATAAAGACGGAAATCGGAACGGGTCTAGGGCCCAGAAGACTCCGACCGCCGGATTTATCGCTCAGGAGCTCGACGCGGCCCAGACACAGGCGCATGCCGAGTGGCTCAGACTGGTGCTCAAAACCAACCCGGAACGACTTGAAGCAACTCCCGGTAATCTCTTGCCCGTGATGGTCAAGGCGATCCAGGAATTGAAGACGGAAAACGATGCGCTGAAGAACGAAATTGCGGTTTTGCGGTCCTCACTCAACAAACAAGTCAAAGAAGAAGTCCGAAAAGCTTTTCGTGCGAATGAAGATTCAAAAGTCTCGCTGAACGAAAGAAAGAACTAATTTACTCCTGACTGAAGGAGATGCACCTATGAAACAAATAGTTGTGATTGTCGCAACGATTAGTGTCTTCCCGGTCATTGTCCACTGCCAGAGTATCGTGGAATTTCAGGCGGGAACCACGATCGAAGTGCAGGCGGGAGCGGATATTTGCGCCGATAGCATTGCAATCAACGGTTCGTATACCGGCGCGGGCACAAAATGCGGCGGGCCCCTCCCTGTTGAATTTGTCAGCCTGACGGACCAGACGACAAAGAATGCCGTTACGCTCCAATGGACAACCGCGACCGAAACAAATACGACCGGCTTCGAGGTTGAGCGGAAATCCACCACGGGAACGGCGTGGGAAAAGGTGGGTGCCGTGGCCGGGAGCGGCTCGAGCAGCTCAACGAAACACTACACCTTCACCGACGAACTGGTCCCTCCAGGACGGTATGAATATCGCATCAAGCAACTCGGGAGCGATGGTTCGGTCAGTTATACGCCGTCGGTGGAAGCGGAAGTGGGACTGGCGCCAAAGGTGTTCACACTCAGCCAGAATTATCCGAACCCGTTTAATCCGACGACGACGATTGAATTCACGCTGGCCCACGACGGGCGGGTCATCCTGAAGATCTTCGACATCACAGGCCGCGAAGTGGAGACGTTGCTCGATGAGCAACGGAGCGCGGGATTCTATGAGCAGGTCACCTTCGACGCATCGCGCCTGGGAAGCGGGACGTATTTCTATCGGCTTGAATCAGCGGGAAACGTCCTCACTAGAAAAATGGTCCTTCTCAAGTGACCGCGTGTTTTGCGGTCATCCAGATTGGTTCTTAATCGGGATTTGAATTGTCGGGCTCTTCATGCAAGTTGCCAGTACAGATGGACTCCACCTGCGAAGGATGTCGCGTCGAGGTGGGGTCCATCTTACGCGCGCTGTTTCACTTCATGTAACCCCGTTTCTTCCAAACCTGCGCACCTTTCTTCAGCAAAGCGACGATCTCCTTCG
>DATDNS010000579.1:0-2032 GCA_036518155.1 Bacteroidota bacterium | reverse complement strand
GTAGCAATGATGTTGTCCTTCGCAAAACGCATCGAGCGGGGGGATGATAAAGGTAAACTCGCAATGCACGCTCTCAGGCGGTCATTGATTATCTTTGGGCTCGGGCTTATCCTGGCAGGATTTCCATTCGGCCTTGCGTTCGGGCATCATTTTTCGCTCGCGACAATCAGGATCCCAGGCGTCCTGCAAAGGATCGCAGTATGCTATTTCATAACAAGCATCCTCGTGCTCAATTTCAAACCCCGAACCCTCGTTGGAATTACAATCTCGCTGCTTGCGTTGTATTGGATTTTGGTCAAAACGATCTACGTCCCCGGATTCGGCGTCGGTGTTTGGACACCCAAAGGAAATCTGGCCTGGTTCATTGATTCCCATTTGTTGAAAGGGCACACCTGGACAGGCGCACCGGCGCTTGGATTCGATCCTGAAGGAATCTTCAGCACCATCCCGGCGATCGCAACAACGTTGTTCGGCGTGTTTACCGGACAATTCCTCCGATCCGAACGATCCCGGGAGGACAAAGTCATCTGGATGTTCGTTAGCGGCTCTGCTCTGATGCTCGTCGGAGTCATAATGGATAACTGGCTCCCCATCAACAAGAACATGTGGACGAGTTCCTATTCAGTCTTCATGGCCGGACTGGCCTTGGTGGTTCTTGCATCCTGTTTCTGGATCATCGATGTCAAAGGGTGGTCGGGGTGGTCGAAGCCGTTCGAAATCTACGGACAGAACGCCATCACGGTGTTCTTCCTGGCGGGGATCATCGGGAGACTTACATTCCTCATCAAATTGCACGGAGCAGACGGAAGTCTCGTGACCTTCAAGGCGTGGTATTATCAGACGTTCTTTGTCCCGATTGGCGATCCGATGGTCGCCTCGTTTGCGCATTCGATCGCATTCATGCTTGGATTGTATGTCATAGCCTACGTGATGCATCGAATGAACTGGATCGTCAAGGTCTAGCGATGGCGTACATCGATTCTGTAGAAATCAACAAAGGAAAAATCATGCAAACACGACGAGTAGCAGCGATCTTGACCCTTCTGATGACGTGTGCATTCTCAACTCAGGGTCAGACCAAGGACCGCGACACGGACAGGTGGGCAGAGTATGTTGCCGGAGATTACAACGTGCTCTCAAATATCACGTACTCAACGGCCAACAATACGGACCTGAAACTCGACCTTTATCTACCCAAAGACCGCAGTTTTCCAAAGACGACACTTATTTTCTTCCACGGCGGGGGGTGGGTCGAAGGGCGAAAAGAATCCGCTGCCTTGTATCTCCTTCCCTACATATCGTTTGGGTGGGCTGTCATCAATGTCGAGTACCGCCTCGGGAGAAACTCGCTGGCGCCAGCAGCGGTGGTGGATTGCCGGTGTGCTCTGAGATGGGCAACAGACCATGCCCGGCAGTATAATCTTGATCCCTCCAGATTCGTTCTGACAGGGTCTTCTGCGGGAGGTCATCTCGCTCTGATTACAGGAATGCTTCCGGCGGGTTCGGCGTTTGACCACCAATGCCCGACCGTTGACAGCATCCGATGGAACGGGGCGTCAGAATCGGAACTGAACGTCGCTGCGGTCATCAATTGGTTCGGAATTACGGATGTGGCGGACCTTCTGGAAGGCCCAAACGCAAAACACTATGCCGTGGAATGGTTCGGTGCAGAACGCAATCGAAAGGAACTGGCCCGCGAAGTTTCGCCCATGACCTATGTGAGAGCCGGGCTGCCACCGATCATTACGATTCACGGCGACAGCGACGATATTGTCCCTTACGGGCAGGCCGTCGCTCTGCACAAGGCCCTGAGCAAATCTGGCGTTCCGAATCAACTCTTGACAATCAAGGGGGGAAAGCACGGCGGCTTCACCCGGCAGCAAACCCTCGATAGTTTTGACGTCATACGGGAATTTCTCAGCAAGAACGGCTTGTTGAATCAACCTCAAAGATAATGGTCAACGGAGACATAAGAACCGATCAAGGTTGTACACTGGTGGTGTCAATCCCCGGCTTCAACGAAGGGGGCAGC
>DATDNS010000578.1:0-2526 GCA_036518155.1 Bacteroidota bacterium | reverse complement strand
AATGACTGCAGCAGCTGATGAGATTTCACGCAAAGTCGCAATGTGCGCAAAGGTTTTCAATTTCAACGAAAAACTTATCGTCGCTGACTCTGCGCCTTTGCGAGAGTATTTTTGAGATTGGATCTGACTGCCCGACGCCACGTAAGTCCGGAGTTGCAGAGAACGTGAGTATCAACTCTTGAAGTTCAAACTCGTCGCCACAGACGGCAAAGCCCGTGCAGGCGTGATTGCGACCGATCACGGCGAGGTTGAAACACCGGTCTTCATGCCGGTCGGAACGCAGGGGAGTGTCAAGGCGATCGAACAACGGGAGCTCGAAGAAGTCGGAGCTCAGATCATACTCGGGAACACGTACCATCTCTACCTCAGGCCAGGTACAGAAGTCCTCAGGAAGGCGGGAGGGCTGCACAAGTTCATCAGCTGGAATAGACCGATCCTGACGGACAGCGGGGGATATCAGGTCTACAGTCTTACGGAGCTGAGAAAAATTGAAGAAGAGGGGGTCACGTTCAAATCGCATCTCGACGGGTCCTCCCATTTTTTTAGTCCGGAGAGTGTCGTGATCACCGAACGCGAAATCGGCGCCGATGTGATGATGGTGCTCGATGAATGCACTCCCTATCCGTGCGATGTGCAGTATGCCGAGACTTCGAACCAGTTGACGTTGCGATGGGCTGAACGATGCAAGGAAGCATTTGCCGGCAATCCGTCTCTCTACGGCCATTCGCAGGCACTGTTCGGGATCGTCCAGGGAAGCACATACGAGGCAATCCGTGAAGTGAGTGCGCGTGCAATTGTCGATCTGGATTTCGACGGCTATGCGATCGGTGGATTGGCCGTAGGGGAGCCGGTGGAGGAGATGTACCGGATCACGGAGTTCTGCAATGCGATTCTTCCGTCGACTTCACCGCGGTATCTCATGGGGGTCGGCACGCCGCAGAACCTTCTCGAATCGATCGCACGCGGCGTGGATATGTTTGATTGCGTCCTCCCGACGCGCAATGGCAGAAACTCAATGCTGTTCACGAGAACGGGCCGGCTGAACATCAAAAATGCCGGATACAAGGATGATTTTGACCCGGTGGACCGTGAATGTTCGTGCTACACGTGCAGGACGTTCACGCGGGCGTATCTGCGCCACCTGTTCCAGGTGAGCGAAATCCTGGCGCTTCAGCTCGCGACAATTCACAACCTCGCCTTCTATTGCTGGCTGATGAACGAGGCGCGGAAGCGGATTCAGGCAAAACAGTTCGGTGTATGGAAAGAGGAAATGCTTCAACAGTTTGAATACAAATCAACGAACAATCTCAACTAACTTACCGTTCAGAATAAAAGGAGGTTCACTTGCTTAGTCAATTACTTCTCTTCATGGCGCCCGCCGGTCAGGATGGCGGAGGCGCAGGAATTGTCGGGAATGTCGTTCTCTTTGGATCGATCATTCTCATCTTCTACTTTATGATTATCCGTCCGCAGCAGAAACGGGCAAAAGAACGTCAACAGATGATCGACTCCATGAAAAAAGGAGACAAGATCGTCACGGCCGGAGGAATCCACGGAACGATCGTGGGAATTGAGGACAAAACACTCCTCGTTCAGATTGCCGACAATGTCAAAGTGAAAGTCGACCGAAGCTCTGTGGGGAATATCCTCAAAGAAGGCGAGCCAATCACCAAATAGCGGTCGATTGCGGCTGGAGCGACGGCGTTCGATGTCAAGAATGGGAAGCACGTACTCATGCCGGGCGGCTCAATGTGCGCCAGGTCAGCTTCCCGAAATTTTTTCTTGCGTCTATCTGTTTTTTCTTCTACTTTGTCAGCGAGACACACGAACAGCCATTATCTCAAAAAGATGATGGCTTTTCTTTTTGCCCTTACGCTCGGATACACCGGGGCGACGGGATTTTTATTGAGTCAGGAGACAGCATGCCAGAAAACAACGGCAGAGTGTATTTGACGCGTGAGCGGATGACAGAAATTGAGCAGGAACTAAAACAGCTCAAGACTGTGGGACGCAAAGAAATGGCGCAGAAAATCGCAGAGGCACGAGGGTACGGCGATCTGAGCGAAAATGCGGAGTATGACGCCGCCAAAGAGGCTCAGGGCCTCATGGAATTGAAGATTTCGAAACTTGAAGATACGCTTTCCCGGGCACGGGTCATCGAAGGATCCGACCTGCCGAACGACAAAGTGTACATTCTGTCGCGGGTGAAGCTGAAAGATTTGAAGAACGGCGAGGTGATCGAGTACCTTCTTGTTGCACAGGAAGAAGCCGATTTTGACAAGAACAAGATCTCCGTTACGTCCCCCATCGGCAAAGGGTTGATCGGCAAGACTGCCGGCGAAGTCGTGAAGATCAAAGTCCCCGCAGGGTTCCTTGAATACAAGATTTTGGAAATAAGCCGCTAGCTTCGTCGATCCCCCCGTCAATCATTCTCCTCCATCGAACCGACCACATGCCCAGGAATCTGGAGCTCAAGGCGTCCATTGCTTCACCCCGTACAGCCCGGAACATCTGTGCCCGGATTGG
>DATDNS010000577.1:0-2972 GCA_036518155.1 Bacteroidota bacterium | reverse complement strand
GATTGCAGACGATCTAGCGCTGGCTTGTACGGATTCTGAGCCTCGATAGTGGACTGCTGTGCATGCAGGACGGCTGGTAGGAAGATGCTCAATATCGAGATGCTTAGGAAGATTCGTCTCACCGGTTTCCACCTGACAGGGTTTTCCTGAAGAAAACGACGGTACGTTGTATCGCTTAGTGGAACCGGATGGCAAATTCCGGATGTCGATTGGAATGCCACTTCAACTCCAAGAACGAAAGAGCAGGCTCTTCATCAGGGAAATACCTGACCTTCGGGCGAATTCGTTCGTTCACACCATAGGAACCATCGGACGGTTACTCCATACACCCTTGCCCGACGTTTTACTTGAATATAGTCAGGAACTCTCAAATAATTGTGCAGCTCTGTTTTCGCGCAGGAAGCTGCTTGCAGCACTCAAAGGCCAACGACAATTCGCAAAAGCTCGGCCCACGTGCCGAAGACGCAACTTCACGCGCGATCACGCTTACAGAAACGTCGCTGGATTCAGCCCAGGCAGCCGACCTGCAGAAGATCGCAGAGATCGCCCTAGCCATTTCGCGAAGCTCAGGCGCCGCTATCGCATGGGGAAATTCACGCAAGATGGTTTGCGCTGCCTCCAGCGGAGATTCGGCTCCTCCGGTAGGCACTCCCATCGATCCAGCCGCGGGCCTTGCTCGGGATTGCATACGAAACGGAGAGCTTGCCTGGTGTATCGACGCGTCATTGGATGTCCGGGTCAGCCACGAAGCTTGTGAAGCTCTCGGCATTCGATCACTCCTGTACTTACCGATTTTCGATGACACCCGAATTTCCGGATTACTAGGTGTTTTTGCTCCGGAGGCAGGCCACTTTTCCAACGCCGATGTCGCCCGACTGAAACAGCTGGCAGCTTCCATTGGAGAGGTGCTTTCAAAACACGATCTTCGATGTATTCCTGAGCTGGTGATCCCTCAGCATCGCCCTGAACCAAGGGTGGATGCATCCGAGATTCCCGTAGCAGCTGACTCGATTCGACCAGAGTCGCAAGATGTTAATGAATCGGTGTTGTCGTCTTCCTTCAGCAGCACCGGGTCGCGGATGCGCATCCCTTTCCTGACTGCTGCCGCAGTGGGATTGATTATTGCCACAGGGGGCTGGCTTTCTTATCGGGGATCCAATCGCGTTCAAGCCAAGAGCACGCCTCTCGCAATCGTAAGTCAACCGGCGACTCTCGCTCCAGCGCCGGTCACCCCTTCAACTGTTGAGCCGGAAAGAACAACGGCCATCTCGGACGCGAAGATTGTGGTTGTTATCGATCCCGGCCACGGCGGCCGCGACAAGGGCACGACCAGTTCTACGGGACTTCTCGAAAAAGACCTTACGCTCGACATCGCAAAGCGCCTCGGAGACTTACTTAAAGATCGCCTCGACTGCGAGATTGTTCTCACCCGAACTGAAGACAAGTTCGTCCCCTTGGAGACACGTGCCGAAGTCGCGAACAACGCTCACGCTAATTTTCTAATTTCCATCCACGGAAATTCTTCGTCGTATGACGACGTCCGTGGAATCGAGACTTATTACTACCGGCCTAATATCGAATTGAATGAAGCCGATGCCGATCCAGCAGAAGCCGCCAAATCGTTCGCGAACGACGTTCAGTCCGCCCTCTTGACTGGTTTGAAAGATGGCAAGAAGATGCTTCGGGATCGAGGCGTGAAGTCAGCGTCCTTCGTTGTTCTGCGCGAAGTCCAAATGCCGGCTGCGTTGTCGGAGATTTCCTTCATGTCCAGTAGTCGTGACGCGGAACAACTGGATTCTCCGGAATACCGCGATCGAGTAGCGGAAGCATTATATAAGGGTATCTCCACCCACCTCTCGCGTACGAAGTCTCTAAACGCGCTTGCCGACTTGAATCAGAAACGCGCTCTTGATACGCAAGCTACTCCTGCTTCGGAATCAAGATAATCTTCTCGAGCCCGCCGGAACTGTTTTCCACGATGTAGTAGTTAAATCCTGAACCCTCGAGAATCGTCGACAATACATCACGCGGTTTGCCAGGGCCCATGGTGAACGTCACCTGATCAAGCATGCTGTCTGAGAATGGCATATCGATGACGGCTCCGGTCTTTTCTCCAACAGCGTACAGAACGTCAGCTAAGTTCGCGTTTGTAGCTTCGATCCGCAGAAGGCCATTTGTGTAATCCACTTTCGGACCGCGACCGGAGGCATCAACTTTCTTTGGAGTGGTTCCGCGAGTAGACGTGATGCTGCGTTGCGTAGTGAGAGGCGGCGACATTAGAGTCGGCTGAAAAACTCGTTTGGCAGTGATCGCATTCTGAGTTCGGGGAACTGTGCGATTCGCTTTTTCTGAATTGAGCCCAAACTGTAAGACTACTTGGTTCCCATCGATCGACATCTGTGAACTTGTATTCGGACTTGCTTCGTCAAACACAATTCGATAGAGGGGCGGATCCTCTTTGAATTGGGCCATCCTGATGCCGGTCAGGCTCGAGCGCAGCGTATCTGGAATCGATTTAGTAGAGGGTAGCCCGGCCACAACTCCCGGCAAGTCCAGCACCAATCGTTCCGGATCATGCAACGTGCTTTTGCGCGGCGAGACGGCAGAGTTAAAGGTAAGCGTTACCGTGGAATCACCAAAATCAATGTTCGTAAGCCGATTGCTCCCTGGTACGGTGGGGCGCTCTCGAGGTGGAGCGACGGGTTTTGCAGCAGGTGACGCCGGCATTTTTGCCGCTGCAATGGACGCAGAAGTCGCAGCCCCATTTTCCCGAACAATAATCATGAACTTTCCCGGCTCGTTTCTGGTCTCGTAAGCGACCGGCTTTTCGAGATCGAGCACTACGCGAGTAATTGGCCTTCCTCGCGCGTCGTTTCCAAAGATTGCGGCTCGAACATCTCTTACAGAATGAGTTCCAACCTTCGTTCTCGTGATGCCTGCCTTCGGCAGAACGCCAGCAAAATCAAAGATTA
>DATDNS010000576.1:0-2781 GCA_036518155.1 Bacteroidota bacterium | reverse complement strand
AATTTCAGTGACGCTCTGGAAGAGTCGGGCCGATGCCATCCAGTACGAACACAGCGGCAAATTTGATACGTTGCTGGGCAAGGTGAAACATACCTTCAGCGATCTTTCGCAGCTGAAGATGGAAAGCGCCGGTACACGTTTGCCGAGCGTGACGAGCGAGGATATCGGGGTCGACGGCTTTCATCTCGTGGCGGCAAAGAGTTTCTAACATCCAGGGAATACGATGATCGGAAAAACAATCTCGCATTACAGGATACTCGAAAAGCTGGGCGAGGGAGGGATGGGGGTTGTCTACAAGGCCCAGGACACAAAACTCGAACGCGTCGTCGCTCTCAAATTTCTCCCCGCCCACATCACCGTCAACGAGGCTGAACGCGCCCGTTTCTTCCAGGAAGCCCGGTCGGCGGCAGTGCTGAACCATCCGAACATCTGCACGGTCTACGGGATCCACGAGGAGGGGGAACAACCCTTCATCGAAATGGAGTTCGTCGACGGCAAGACGCTGCGGGCTCTTGATCTCACGACCGCAAAAATCGAAACGTCGCTTGCCTACGCGATTCAAATCGGCGATGCGCTGCAGGAAGCTCACAGCAAAGGCATTGTCCACCGGGACATTAAAGCCGACAATATCATGGTCAATTCCAAGAATCAGGTTAAAGTCATGGATTTCGGCCTGGCCAAGCTGAAGGGATCGCTCAAGATCACCAAGACTTCTTCCACGGTGGGCACGCTCGGCTACATGGCACCGGAACAAATCCAGGGCGGCGACGTCGATGCGCGATCGGACATTTTTGCGTTCGGGGCGGTCGTGTTCGAAATGGCTACGGGCCACCTTCCGTTCAGGGGCGACCACGAGGCCGCGATGATGTATTCGATCATCAACGAAGACCCTGAACCGTTGAAGAAATACAGGGCCGATGCGTCCGACGAATTGCAGCGAATTATCTCCCGCGCCCTTGAAAAAGACCCGGAAGACCGGTATCAATCCGCCGCCGATATGGTGAGCGAGCTGCGTCGCATGCAGAAACAGACAAGCCGGGTATCACGAACGATGCCGGCTATGCCTCCGCCTCCGGCAGCGCCGGCGTCATCCGCTCCGACAACTGCCCCCGGAAGGATTTCGAGGCGAACTTTCTACGCAGGAGCTCTTGCAGCGACTTTTCTTCTTGTGACCGCCCTTGGCTATTTCTATTTCAAGGGAAGCCGGACGGTCGACAAAAAGTCCATCGCTGTGCTTCCGTTCAAGAACATGAATACCGATGAAGACAGCGAGTTCTTCAGCGACGGCATCACGGAGGATATTATCAATCAACTCTCCAAGATTCGCGAATTGCGCGTGATGTCGCGTCCGGCCGTTATGCGTTATAAAAGGAGCGACAAAACCCTGCAGGAGATCGGCAAAGAACTGAATGTTGCCACCGTCCTCACCGGTACTGTTCGCAGGGTCGGCGACCAGCTTCGCATCTCCGCCGCCCTTGTCGATGCCTCCAATGAGGAACAGATTTGGGGCGACGTGTACGAAAAGACCATGACGCACGTCTTTGAAATTCAAAACGCCGTGGCGCAGCAAATAGCGTCGACGCTTCAAACGAACCTGACATCCGACGAAGTCAAGAGCGTCGCGAAACAACAGACCGGAAATGTCGAAGCATACACATACTACCTGAAAGGACGCGAATATTACTACCGCTACCACAAGGAAGACAACGAAAACTCCATCAAACTCTTCAAGAAGGCGCTGGAACTTGACCCAAAATATGCGTTAGCGTATGCGGGGCTCGGAGATGCCTACGGTCAGCGCGTTCAACGGTTCGGGTTTCCGAGCGCGTGGGTCGATTCATCCATCGCCGCAGGCGAAGTGTCCGTCACCCTTGACCCCACACTGGCGGAAGGATATAAGGCCCTCGCCCTCGGTTATCAACAGCTGGGAAAACAGACGCTGGCGGTCGAGAACTACAAAAAGTCTGTCGAGCTGAACCCGAGTTACTATCCTGCAGTAGCGAACATTGGCGCGGCGTATGAATCCGTGGGAAGACCCGATGAGGCGCTTCCGTGGGCAAAAAAAGCAATATCGATCAATCCAACGAATCCGGTAACAATGGCGCTGGTCGGTGGAATTTATTTTGACCTTGGAGAAGATGCAAAGGCCCGTACGTATTATGACCGCGCTTTGGCGCTTCAACCTGATCTTTTGAATGCCAATCAAGGGCTTGTGGTGTTGGAATTCCTCGAAGGGAAGAAGGAGCAGGCACAGGATCGCAGCGTCAAGCTGATCCAGGCCGTCCCGGAAGAACCAGGCCCTGTTTCCCTTGCCGCCATCGTCTACTTCTTCTGTCGGGATTATGCAAAAGCGCTGCCGTATTTTGAACGAGAGCTTGCGATGACGACCCCTGAAAGCGGTTCATACAACCAGCTCGCTTACATTTATGCCAGGCTTGGAAGGATGAACGATTCAAGAAAAATGCTCGAGCTCAATATCGAAGAGACTTTGAAGTGGCTTGCCCGCGGTGACGAAGGTCCGGACAGCAGGTTGAGTCTCGCCGTCTCCTATAAGCTCCAGGGCAACAACCCGGAAGCATACAAATGGCTGCGTGAGTCCGTGAAGGCAGGATGGGGCGATTATCGGATGACTCCTTTCAATCCCCTGTTTGATGGCTTCAGGAATGACCAGGAATTCAGACAGATTTTTGACGATATGAAGGCAAGAATGATGGAACGGAAGAAGCGGGCAGAGGAGGTGGACAAGGATTAAGGAAGATCATCAGAAGAATGGTCGACATC
>DATDNS010000575.1:0-3428 GCA_036518155.1 Bacteroidota bacterium | reverse complement strand
GCTGAAACTCAACGACGCCTCGTTGATCTTCGAACCGGAGACTTCGCTCGCGCTCGGGTTCGGCTTCAGAGCCGGATTCCTTGGGTTGCTCCATATGGAAATCATTCACGAGCGGCTCGAAAGGGAATACAATCAATCCCTGATCAACACCGTCCCGAACGTCGAATATCGGGTCGTCAAAACGGACCAATCGGTAATTCTCGTCGACAACCCGGCACTGATGCCTGATGCCGGCCATATCGAACGGGTCGAAGAGCCTTTCGTCAAAGCCCAGATCATCGCTCCCACAGAATATATCGGTCCGATTATGAAGCTTTGCATGGACCGACGTGGGGTTCACAAGAATACGACATATCTCAGTCCCGAGCGTGCTGACATTCACTACGAATTGCCCCTCGCGGAAATCATCTTCGATTTCTATGACAAACTGAAGTCCCTTTCACGCGGGTATGCGTCGTTTGACTACGATTTCCTCGAATATCGCGAATCGAACCTTGTCAAACTTGACATCCTGCTCAACGCAGAACCCGTGGATGCACTTTCGACCATTGTCCACAGGGATAAATCGTACGAGTGGGGACGGAAGCTCTGCGCGAAACTTCGGGAGCTCATCCCGCGTCAAATGTTTGAAGTAGCCATACAAGCCGCCATCGGAAGCAAGATTATCGCACGGGAAACGCTGAGTGCAATGCGGAAAAACGTTCTGGCAAAGTGCTACGGCGGGGACATCACGCGAAAACGCAAGCTTCTGGAGAAACAAAAAGAGGGAAAGAAGCGGATGAAGCAGGTTGGACGCGTCGAAGTGCCGCAGGAAGCGTTCCTGGCGATCCTGCAGATGACGGACTAGCCGGAGTGCCCGCTGTTTCCTGGTTTTGATCCTGAGAATCAGACTTCCGATAGAATCATTCGGAAGTGACAGTTCCCAATTGGCTGTGCGATCGATGCAAAACGTCTTAGGAAGGAAAACATTGTGACAAAAGACAAAAAACAAGAACAACAGAAGAAGGAACAAGTAAGCCTTGGACGAAAATCTCTGCTCTTCCTGAAAGAGGTTGGAATCGTCCTCGGTCTGTTTCTCGTCATCAACAGTTTTGTCTTCGCATCGTTCCTCGTACCGACTGGTTCGATGGAAAACGAGGTGTTGACAGGGGAACTCTTGTTCGTCAACAAGTTCATCTATGGGGCAACTTCTCCAAGGAATGTTCACTTCACGAACATCCGACTCCCGTTCTTCAGGCTACCTGCTGTCCGCGAACCACATAGAAACGACGTCATTGTATTTGTCTGGCCGGGGAACAGGGACGAAGTGCAGAATCCTGATTTTACGTTTTACCTCAAACGTTGCATGGCGCTCCCGGGTGATACGATCCAGGTGATCGATCGGGTCGTCTACGTCAACGGTGTCATGGCGCCGATTCCGCGAAACATCAAATTTGACCACCGGGAAATCTGGCCCAGGAACACGCCCGACGACGGAATCTTTCCAAAAGGAAAACCGTGGAACCAGGATCAATACGGTCCGCTGGTCATCCCCAGGAAAGGTATGAGAGTCCCGCTCAGCAGCAAAGACTACGACGAATGGGCGATCTTTATCCAACGGGAGGGGCATTCAATCCAGCGCCTGGGCGATGAAGTTCTCGTCGACGGAAAACCGGTGACCGAATATACGGTGCAGCGTGACTATCTTTTTGCGATGGGGGATCACCGGGACAACAGTCTTGACAGCCGGTATTGGGGATTCGTGCCGCGCGAAGATCTCGTCGGAACTCCGATGGTCGTCTACTGGTCGTGGGATTCCGATATTCCGCTCTATGACATTTTTGGAAGAATCGCCTCGATTCGTTGGGGACGTATCGGGTCGCTCATTGAGTAATGGATGTGACTCCCAACGATACCGGCCAGCCAGCCGCTCCCGATCGAGCGCTGTCGGGAGAAAACGTCGACAACAAGGGCTATGCTGAGTACATCAAGGTTATCGTTGTCACCCTCCTTATCGCCCTGGTCCTGAAGACGTTTGTCGTCGAAGCGTACAGGATTCCGTCCGCTTCGATGGAAAACACCCTGCTCGTCGGTGATTTTCTGCTCGTCAACAAGCTTGCCTACGGACTACGGACGCCCCGCTATGTTCCCATGACGAATGTTTCCGTGCCGACACTCACGGTGCCGTTCTTCGGCAGCATTCATCGTGAAGATGTCGTCGTCTTCGAGTATCCGGGCACAATCGAGGAAGTAAAACCGCTCAAGGCAGTCAATTTTGTCAAACGTTGCGTCGGGCTTCCGGGGGACACAGTTCGCATCGTGCACGGTCGTGTCGTCGTGAATGGCGCCACAGTCGGACTCCCGCAATCGGCGAAGCCCGCAGACGGTCTCCGCTTGTGGAGCGGCGCAAGGCGTCAAACACTGTTCCCGCCTGGCCTGGCATATTCGGAATACGATTACGGTCCGATCGTCGTACCAAAACGCGGAGATTCGCTTCATCTCGACAGTGATTCATTCTCCCGCTGGAAAATATTCGTCGAACGGGAAGGGCATCGCATACATATTGACAACGACCGTCGAATCTTCGTCGATGGAAAGAAAACCGATACGTATGTCGTCGAGCGCAACTATTACTTCATGCTGGGTGATAATCGTGATGACAGCCTTGACAGCCGGTACTGGGGCTTTGTCCCGGACGCCAACGTCATCGGCGAGGCAATCCTGGTGTATTGGTCGTGGGATCCGGCAATTGCCGTCGGAACAATCATGACAAAACTGGGAAGCATCCGGTGGAACAGAATAGGAACAATCATACGATAATTGCCAATTGCGGAATGTCGATTGTGAATTGGAAAATATTCATTGCAGATTGTAAGTCCTGACGCATCGATGGCTTCCCTCTACCTCCATATTCCTTTCTGCGAGCACAAGTGCATTTATTGCGATTTCTATTCGATCGCACCGAAGGAAACCGAAGAGAACTACGGGAACCTCGTGCAGCGATTTCTTAAGGCTCTCGATCAGGAGATCGAATTGCGCGGGCAGGATCCGAAGTTCCAATCGACCTATGAAACGATATTCTTTGGCGGTGGAACGCCATCCCTGCTTTCGCCCGCCGATATCGGAGAAATCCTTGGTCACCTCGCACGCCGGTTTTCAATCACTGAAAACGCGGAAGTAACGCTCGAGACAAATCCGGGTACAGTCGATCTGGACAAACTTCGTGATTTCAAGTCCGCAGGAGTCAACCGGATCAGTTTTGGGATTCAATCGTTCCACGAAAAGGATCTTCAATTTCTCACGCGCATTCACAATGCGGAACAAGCCAGGGAAAATGTCCGCAATGCGTTCAAAGCCGGGTTTAACAATGTGAGCTTTGACCTCATTTTTGCGTTGCCGGGACAGACACCCGACCTCTGGCAATCGAACCTCTCCCAGGCGTTGGACCT
>DATDNS010000574.1:0-2296 GCA_036518155.1 Bacteroidota bacterium | reverse complement strand
TATATCCTGGCCCGCGTAACCCAGGGAGATGGGAGCCCATATACGATCATGCTGACGGGATATCGCGAGCGCCAGGCAAATGAGCCATTTGGGAGATGGGTCATGCGATTTGAACCCCGGCCCGGGTATTTTCAGACGGATCCCACCATCAATCGCGGCCGTTCTCCGGCAATAAGTAATGACCCACGCACCTGGCCGGATTCGTGGCCTGACAAGTTGAACGATCCGGACGATCCAGGATGGCGCGGCTCGTGGGATGGATATTTCGGCAAACGACCGGCGGCGGATCAGGAAAGCTATTTTGTCATCGATGACAACCTCTATACGGGGATGAACTATTATCCCGATACCCGCGACAGCACGCGCCGCGGACTTGGACTTTCCATGGAGATCCGCGGATTCCAGTGGTCAAATCCTCAGGCCGGCAATGTTCTCTTCCATCATTACGATGTCTCGAATGAGAGCACCACGGACTATCTGGACAATATCATTTTTGGGGTCTACGATGATGCCGGGGTTGGCGGGAGCGCGGTGTCTTGCGATGGAGTCGCGGAATCCGACGATGACAATGCCTACTTTGATAAATCGTTCGGTCTCAACCTGACGTATACGTGGGACACATATGGCCACGGCGTAGGTCTTACAACAAATTGTGCACCTACCGGTTATCTGGGCTATGCCTACCTGGAAACCCCGGGGAATCCTTACGATGGAATCGATAACGACCAGGACGGCATCACCGACGAACGGCGCGACAGCGGACCGGGGACGCTCATTACCGGCAGGGTAAACATTCTCAATTATGTCCTGGCCCATTACGATACGACGTTGTTCACAAAGTATTACGGACCTCTCGACCAGCGTCCCGCACTCAAGAAGGAATATTGGTGGACGGGTGACGAAAACATGAACTGGGATCCGGAATTCGATGATGTCGGCGCCGACGGCATCCCCAACACGCACGACACGGGCGAGGGGGACGGCAAACCAACGTCAGGAGAACCTGATTTTGACAAAACGGATGTCGATGAATCGGACATGATCGGGCTCACCGCATTCAAGATGAATCGTATCCGTGCAGGAGCGGGGAATCCGAGCACCGTGGTCGACAATATCATCTTCTTTGACGATGGGATTTCGCACTGGCCGCAGAAACTGTACGACCAATTCACGAGCCCCATTGTGAGTACACGATTCGACCAACCCGTCGTCAACAACTACAACATTGCCTTTCTCTTCGCTTCCGGAACGTTCAAACTCTACAAAGGAACGCAGGAACGGTTCAGCCTTGCCGTGGCCTACGGTGCCAACTTGACGGATTTGAGGACGACGGTCAGAATTGTCCAGCGCATTTATGCCGCCAGCTACCAATTTACCGTCCCGCCAAAACTCCCCAGCGTGACGGCCGATGCCGGCGACAAGTACGTTCGATTGACGTGGTCCGATTTTTCAGAACGGGGGGCGAATCCCATAACGCGAAAACTCGATTTTGAAGGGTACAAAATCTATCGGTCAACCGATCCCGCCTTCCTTGATACGAGAACGATCACAAACGGTCAGGGAACCGATTATATGACATTCGGCAAGCCGATTGCACAGTATGATCTCGTCAATGAGTATCAGGGGTATTCCACCATCACGGTCAACGGCGTTGCCTACTATCTGGGCGACAATACCGGGCTTACGCATACATTTGTCGATACAACCGTCGTGAACGGGATGACGTACTACTACGCCGTCTGCGCATACAGTCACGGCGATCTCGATCTCGGATACTATCCGTCCGAAAATTCCATCAGCGTTTCCCAGACCCCTCGCGGCGGCATCATCCTCGCTCAAAACGTTGTCATGGTTCGTCCGAATGCCAAAGCAGCAGGCTATGTGACCGCCAACGCGGGCAATGTTACGCGAACAGCAGGAAGCGGTGTGGGCACAGTGCAGGTAAAGGTACTGAACTCACCGGACGTTCCGGATAACCGGACTCTGCAAATAGTGATGAAAACCAGTTCGTCGACGAATATCCATGCCGACTATTATCAACTCATCGACAGTGTATCGCAGCAGGTCTACATCGAGCGTGGAACGGATTTCAGCGCCACCGGCAACGGTTCTGTCGGCGCCGGCATCGTTCCTCTCGTGAAGACGAATCCAACGCCGCAAATTGACACGTCGTCCGGATTTCTCGCCGGGAGTCAAAGTAACGTGAAGATTGGTTTCACCTATATGAACAACATGGACATCAACACGAGAAGGCCCGGCTATCCCAATGACCTGGAAATCGATTTCGGCAATACCG
>DATDNS010000573.1:0-3339 GCA_036518155.1 Bacteroidota bacterium | reverse complement strand
AGTGCGCCGGCCTTCCCGGAAATCCTGAGAGCGAGCGAGAGCGATGATTCAACAGAAAGTGCGGGTGTGGACAATCCGGGAATTGATGAAGTTTGCGATCGATCATCTCGAAAAGCTTGGTTTCGGGGAGACCCGGCTCACGGTCGAATTACTCCTGTCGCACGCACTTGGGTGTCAGCGGATTCAGCTCTACACCAGCTTTGACAAGCCTCTCACGAAAGAAGAATTGGCACGCTTCCGGGCTCTCTACGAGCGCAGACTCGTGCACGAACCCGTTCAGTACATCGTCGGCTCAACGAATTTCATGGGGCTCCATCTTCGCGTCAATCCGGCCGTCCTTATTCCCAGGCCGGAGACCGAAACGCTGGTGGAGCAGGCAATGTTGGAGTGCAAGGAATTTGAGAATGATGAAAACGTCTCGGTCATAGAACTCGGCGCAGGCAGCGGAAATATCAGCATTGCCATCGCGAAATTTGTCAGGAATGCCTCAATCGTGTCGATTGACAGCAGTGCCGAAGCAATTGAGCTCGCGAAGGAGAATGCCGTTGAACACAAGGTTGATGCGAGGATCGAGTTCAAACTGATGGACATGTTCGAGCCCGTGGATCAACTCCTCCTGAAGCGATTCGATATTCTCGTCAGCAATCCCCCGTATATTTCGAAAGAAGATTGGGAGGGGCTCGCGACGGAGATCAAACGGTACGAACCGCAGACTGCACTGACCGATTTCAAAGACGGCTATGAATTTCACGAAAGGATCATAGAACTCTCGCCCTACCTGCTGAGAAACGGTGGGACAGTTCTCTTTGAGGTCGGCTACGGTCAGTCCAGGGAAGTCAGCGAAGCAATGCGCAAGGCGGGCTATGCAGATGTTTCAACTATTCCCGATCTCCAGGGAATCCAGCGGGTGGTCCGGGGGAGGTGTCGATCGAATGCCCGTGGCATCGTAAACGTCAACTGATCTGTCCCTGTTCCGCTATTGTCCTTTCAGTTCTCATGCGAGCACTCATCCAGCGTGTCAGGAGAACGTCGGTATCCATCGACGGCAGGCTTCATTCCTCCATCGGGAAAGGAATGCTGGTGTTCCTGGGTGTCCGGCAAAACGACATCGAAGCCGATGCAGTGTTCGTGGCCGAAAAATGTGCGTCACTTCGGATATTTGACGACACAGAAGGAAAAATGAATCTCTCTGTCCGTGATGTGAACGGAGAGGTGATGGTTGTCTCACAGTTCACACTGTACGGAGATACCCGGCGGGGGAACAGGCCGAGCTATTCCGACGCAGCTCCACCGGAAGTTGCCGAATCCCTCTATGAGAAGTTTCTCACAGAACTGCGCAGACTCGTCGGGAACGAGAGCGTTCGATCCGGGGTGTTCCGGGCGATGATGGATGTGGAATTGTTGAACGACGGACCTGTGACGGTGATGGTCGAAAGCAAAGGGGTTTCCTAACCTCCCGATTGTTCAGCGTTACAACGCCTCACACACAATTGCAGGTGACTTTTGCGCGTCGTCCTCCTCTTCCTCGACGGAGTTGGTATTGGAAAACGGGATCCTGCGACGAATCCTTTCCTGACTGCAAATATTCCTGTCATCAAAAGCCTGCTCGGGGAATCTCTTCCTTTTCTTTCCAACAGAAGAATAAGTTCGGTTCGCGCAGAACTCATACCGGTAAATGCCACGCTTGGAATTCGCGGATTGCCCCAAAGCGGTACGGGCCAGACGGCCATATTTACCGGCGTCAATGGTGCGAGACTGTTTGGCAGACATTTTGGCCCGTACCCACCGACCGTGCTACGGCCGATCATTGAAGCGAAAAATATCTTTCGACAACTCCTGTCCAGGGGGAGAAAAGTCCGCTTTGCAAACGCATTTCCACAGAAATTCTTTGACTACACGAACTCAGGGACAAGACGCCTGACGGTAACGACCCTCTCGTGCCTCGCGACGGGTATGCCGCTTCTCACCGCCGAAGAACTCAAACGCAACGAGGGCATATCTGCGGATTTCACCCGGGAACGATGGCCGGAACTCGGTCATCCGGACGTTCAGCCGGTCACTCCCGGTGAGGCCGGACATCACCTGTGGTCGATCGCCCGGGAATTCGATTTCACCCTTTTCGAGTACTGGCTGACGGATCACGCGGGGCACAGCCAGAAAATGAGATTGGCGGTCGACGCGCTGGAACGACTGGACCAGTTTCTTGGAGGGTTTTTCGACGAGTTCCTTCCGCGTGATGCGATGTTCGTCGCGATCAGCGACCACGGTAACCTTGAAGACCTATCGGTAAAGACGCATACCAGGAATCCGGTCGCGTGCATCGCAGCGGGAAATGGCGCAAAAGATTTTGTTTCATCGATTCGTAACCTGACGCATATAACTCCTGCCGTTCTCAATTTATTTTGAGAATCGTGAACGAGACCATTTTCACGAAACGACCCGCAGTTCGGGTTGCTCTTCTTTTCATGCTGGGGATCCTCATCGCCGGTCAGTTCCAGCCGCATTCCACCTTTGTCCTTGTGCCCCTCGTCGTCGTGTTCATCATCGTTGCAGCTTCTGTAGGATGGGGAAGGACGACGTCGCTCGGAGATGTCACCCTGCAAGTGCTCGTTGTTGCGCTCGGGGCGTACCTGCAGTCGATCCAACAGGAGTCGACAAGCACGAAGATTCTTGATCCCGTTGAGGAAGAGCCGATGCTGGTCGATGGCCGTATTGAAAGCGAGCCCGTGCGCCAGGAGAAGAAGACCACGTTCGTGTTGAAAACGATCGTTCTGAGGCAGAATGACAGGGATGATATAACGGAACGCAGGATCCTGACAACTTTGCGAAACAGAGGCGGAACAAGCGCCACCACCAATCTGCGATGCGGCACCAGGCTAATTGCCAGGGTGATGGTCGGCCCGTTTCCAAGACAAAGGAACCCCGGCGAGTTCAACTATGGACGGTACCTTGCGCTGAACAATATTCAGGGGATTGCGTCGATTGCTGATGCAGGCGACGTCGTGGTAACCGAGGAAGCTCCGATGTCCAGTTTCAGTGCGCTGATCGGGTCAATGCAAAGAACACTCTACGGGATCATCGATCAATATCATTCTCCTCAACAAGCGAGCTTTCTTAAAGGAGTGATTCTCGGGTATCGTGCCGATCTCTCCACCGAGGTCAAACAGTCGTTCATGAACACCGGAACAATCCATATCCTCGCTGTCTCGGGATCCAATGTTGCGGTGATCGTGCTGATTATACACTCGATGTTTGGCTTCCTCCGGTTGCGAAAGAAGCTCGCGGGAGCAGCGACGATCGTCGGCGTTGTGATCTTCATGTTCATCACAGGCGCAAGTC
>DATDNS010000572.1:0-2282 GCA_036518155.1 Bacteroidota bacterium | reverse complement strand
ACCTGTGCAGCTCGTGTAATCAGTGTGTCCCCGATCCCCGATGCAATCTTCCCCAACGTCGACGTTGAACAAGGTAGTATGACGCACGCATCGAAGTGATTTGAGCCAGATGCAACGGGTGCCGTCAAATCGTCATCCGAGAACTGCTTTCTTACATAGGGGAGCAAATCCTTGTCGGTTATGCCGAGCTCATCCTTGAGCAAGGCGCGTCCCCATTTGCTGACGACCAGAAACTTGTCGGCTTTGCAGAGCTTCAGAAAACTCTGCGCGTAGATCGCTCCCGATGAGCCGGTGATCCCCACAACAATTCTCATCGAAAAAAGACCCCCACGACGACCATGCCCAGAACCGAGAATCCCAGGACTGCATTGATCTTGAAAAACGCCAGTTCCACGTCTTCGGCTTTCTTGTTTTCCAGGTAGAGCAGGAAGCCTGAAAGCAGCAAGAACGGCAACGCGAGAAGACCCTTTACATAGACAGCAAACAAGATCCCCAAACATACGAATGCCAGCAAATGAAGATAGCCCGAATAACGAAGCGCCCGTTGTTTGCCGTAGCGAGAGGTGAATGAGTGGAGATTTTCTTTCCGGTCGAACAGTTCATCAAGAGTCGAGTAAATCACGTCAAAACCTGCCACCCAGAACAGTGTGAAGAGGGAAAGCAAGGCAGCGGGAAGAATTCCTTCGAAGGTCGGATGCATCGCAAACCAGCCCCCCAATGGCGCCATGGCAAGCCCGAGACCGACTCCGAAATGGCAAAATGGTGTAAAGCGCTTCATATACGGGTACAGCGTGAAAACTACGATCGGAAAGGGGGACAACGCGAGGCAAAATGTCGATATCAGCGCGGCCGAAGAAAAATAGACTGTCGCACCAATGACAAGGACCAGCACTGCCTCGAGCGGGCTCATTTTCCCGCTCGGCAGCTCACGGACAACCGTCCTCGGGTTGCGCTTGTCTATTTCCCGGTCGATAATTCGGTTAAGAGCGAGCGCGACGATTCTTGCGCCTGTGGCGCCCAGAAGAATCAGCGCAAGCATCCAAAATTTCGGCAGCTCTTTCGCAGAGAGGAAGACACCGCTGAAAATCATAGGGAGCGAGAAAAACGTGTGCTCAATTTTGACAAAACGAAGGAAGTTCTTAATTCTCTCGAACACGGTTCCCTGGAGTCTCGATGGGTTGATATTCAGACTTATCTGTTTAATATACCCGAAAATCAAAACTTCCGCAAGGTGACCCGGGCGATCTTCGAGGAACGAACGTCGGGGAATTTTGGAGGGCCTTGTCCCTATTTCACAATGCTGCCGGTGGGAATTTCCGTGAGAGGGCCGATCACTGAAAGTCTGCCTTCATTGTCCGAGGCAGCCAATATCATTCCTTGTGACTCCAGGCCCATGAGTTTCGCGGGCTGGAGGTTCGCAACTACAACGATCAGCTTTCCAACGAGGTCCTGAGGTTGATAATGCTTTGCGATTCCGGCGATCACTTGTCGCGTCTGACCGCCTAGTTCAATCTGCAGTTTAAGCAGCTTGTCGGACTTTGCGACCTTCTCTGCAGCGACGACCTTCGCCGTGCGCAAATCAATTTTTTTGAAATCATCGACGGTGATTGTCGGCTTCATTTCCGGGCTCTTTGTTTCCGCGACAGCCGGTTCCGACATCAATGTATTCACGACATCCTGCACTGTTTTGTCCTCGATTTTTGTCACAAGGATCCCGGATTTGTTCAGCTGATGGTTTTCTTTCATAACCATGTTCGCGGCACTCTCCCATCCTGCGTCCGTCGGTCTCCCGTCAAGATTGAGCATTGTCCACACCGACAGGGACATTGCGGGGATGACCGGTTCAAACAGAATCGCCAGTGAACGAATGATTTGGAGACTCACGTGCAGAGTCGTGGCACATTGAGCGGGGTTGTTCTTCGCCGTTTCCCAGGGCTCGCTGTCGTTGAAGTATTTGTTCGCCTTTCGCGCAAGGTTCATCGATTCGAGGACGGCATCACGGAATCGGTAGTGTTCGTACAGTTCCCCGACTTTTGCGGGAGTCTCCTTGAGCAGGGCGATGATTTCTTTGTCCAGAGTACCAAAGCTCCCCTGCGCTGGCACGACGCCCCCAAAATTTTTCTCGGTAAATGCAAATGTCCGATTGATAAAATTGCCCAGAATGTTTGCCAACTCATTGTTGACACGTGCCTGGAAATCCTTGAAATAGAAGTCGCTGTCGCGCGATTCGGGGAGATTGACCGCAAGCGTATATCGTAGTTGGTCCGCGCTGAAAAAACGAA
>DATDNS010000571.1:0-2403 GCA_036518155.1 Bacteroidota bacterium | reverse complement strand
TCGTTCAAGAGCACACTGGAAGAGATCGGGGAAGCCGACATCATTCTCCACGTTTCCGACATCTCAAGCAAGCACTTCCAGGATCAGATTCAGATAGTCAGCACGACGCTGACAGACCTCGGCGTCGCCGACAAGCCAACGCTGATGGTCTTCAACAAGATTGACGCATTGGTCGACCGTAGTCTCATCGCCGCCGTGACGGAACAGTTTCCCCATTCCGTGTTCATTTCGGCGACAAGGGGGATCAATATCCTTGGGTTGAAGAGCGAGGTGGCGAAATTGCTGCAGCAGGAGTTCGTCGATAAGACGTTTACGATTTCGCAGGCGGATCAGAAACTGATTGCCTACCTCCACACGGCAGGAGAAGTTCTGGACAAAGACTACAATGAAAATTCCGTGACGTTGTCGCTCAGGATCAGGAAAAAAGACTTTGACCGCCTCATGAACGTCGTCAACAAGTCAGACACGACCGCGGGTTCCCGCCGCTGAATTGTCCGTACGTTGCACGCAGAACCGTCACTCCGGCACTTTGACAATCGTTGTCCCTTTGAAATACTTCCGAAATTCCTCGACATCTTCCTTTGTTCCGACGATGTCTCCCCAATGCATCGGGATGACCGCCTTCGGTGCAAAGATATTGGCCGCGGCCGCAGCTTCTTTTGCATCCATCGTATAGGTCCCCCCGCACGGCAACAACGCGATATCGCAGGCCACGTTCCTCATTTCAGGAGTCGAATCGGTGTCTCCGGCATCATAGATGCGTTGTCCCGTGGAGAGCGTTACGCAATAGCCGATCCAATTGTTTTGTTTGGGGTGGAACTGCTTGCTCAGGTTATAGGCGCGAATCGTCCCCACGTTGAGGCCCAGGACGACGTAGTCCTCACCGGGAACCACCCCTACGACATTTCCTTTGAGGGATTTCGCAACATCGCCGGGTGCGACAAGGATCGTCGTGCTATCCCTGATCTTGTCGATATCCTGTGGTGAAAAGTGATCGTAATGCCCGTGGGTGATGAATATGATGTCGGCCTTCGGCAAGGCTCCCCGGAGCTTCCACGGGTCGAAATACAACTGTTTCCCGTTATCCTCCACGCGGAATGACGCATGCCCGTACCAGTGAATGTGTTGATGTTCCATAGCACCTCCTTGAAAAAGAAGTGGCAATGACACGGTGAGCAGACACCGGAATGCAGAGATCATTGTCGCGGAGATATTCCTTCCCCTGTCAATGATTCAATTCTTCTTTGACAGTTTCGCTCTCGCTTTTTTGAATCCCGGCTTCAGCACGTCATAAATGAGCGCAATGCGCTGCTTGTATGGAATGAATGCGCTCTTCATCGCGTTGATCGTGATTTTTTCGAGGTCGTGCAGGGTTAGTCCGAACACCCGCGACGCGACTTCAAACTCATCGCTGAGCGTGATCATGCTCATCAAGCGATCGTCTGTGTTCAGGGTAACGCGGAACTTGTAGCGGTTGTAGATGCCAAAAGGATGGTTCTCGATCCTGTCGATGGCGCCAGTGTGAAGGTTGCTCGTCAGACACATTTCGAGGGGAATCCTTTTGTCGAGAACATATTGTGCGAGAGTTCCCATACTCAGGACTTCACCGTCCTTGATCCTCATGTCCTCGATCAGGCGCGTTGCGTGGCCGATGCGATGGGCGCCACACCACTGGATTGCCTGCCAGATCGATTCCTTGCCGAAGGCCTCTCCGGCGTGAATGGTAATGTTGAAATTTTCGCGCTGGATGTAGTGAAATGCGTCGACGTGCTTCTTCGGAGGGTAGCCGCCTTCCTCCCCCGCAAGGTCAAATCCGACGACACCCTGTGTTCGGAAGTCCACGGCCAGCTCGGCCATTTCCTGTGAAACCGAAGGGTCGAGGTTTCGCATGGCGCAAATAATGAGGCCGTAGTGGACTCCGAAATCTTTCTTCCCGCGCTCTAGGCCTTTGAGGACTGCCTTGACCACTTTGTGCGTATCGAGACCCCGCTGGGTGTGCTGGATCGGTGCAAAGCGTGTTTCCAGATACACAACGCCATCGTTCTTCATGTCCTGAAGCGTCTCATACGCGGTCCGTTCGAGCGACTCCTCCGTCTGTAATACGGCGCACGTGTGGTCAAAACCTTCCAGGAACAGGGGAAGACTTCCCCGAACGGCGCCGCGATGGAACCACTCCGCCAATTCGCCGGCGTCGTGCGTCGGCAATTTGTCGTACTTCACATCGTTGGCAAGGTCGATAACAGTCTGGGGACGCATGCCGCCGTCGAGGTGGTCGTGCAGCAGAACTTTCGGAAGCGTTCTTAGGAATTCTTTTTTGAATTTCATAGGATTGTGTGCCTGGAGTAGTTGAATATTTCGGTGATGAGAACTAAAGAAGTTTCCCGACCGCCCTTTCGACGGTCC
>DATDNS010000570.1:0-5600 GCA_036518155.1 Bacteroidota bacterium | reverse complement strand
ACTTCTTCAAACAATGCGTCCCACAGTTCCGGCGAATACGCATAATTGCCTGGTAACCCAAACCGCTGCCAGTTTTCCATTGGACAATTTTCAATCATGAGTTTTATGCCATTGTCTTCCGCGTATTGAATGAGTGGACGGAAGACTTTTCCAATTTCTTTTATGTTTTCAGCGGGCAGTCTGTCCGGCCTTCCCCCGACAAACGTGCCAACCAACTTGACATCAAGCAATGATGCACATTTGACGACTTTCTTCAGGTGGTCGAGGTGGCATTTGCGCTTTGTGAGATCGGGATCCAGATTGTTATCATAGTATGCCATCGCTGAGATCTCGAGCGAATGTTCAGCAAACAGTTCACTGATCCTTTCAGCATCGCTTTTTGTGAATTTCGCAGCGTCGATTTGGCGCGCCTGGTAATCGCGTTTCGAATCGACCGGCCACGCGGCGAGTTCAAGTGACTGAAACCCTTCCTTTGATGCCCATCGAACCAGGTCCTCAAGGGATATTTCCGGCAAACAGGCTGTGAGAAATCCCAATTTCATATTTAACCTCTTCCGTATTCGGCAATAATCATTGAAAGGCACATTCTAAACATTCACCCATCGTTTGGTCTTACTGCTCTTAAGTATAGCCTCAATGAGCATGGTTCCCCGGTGACCTTCGGCAAACGTCGGAAAGCTAACATTGGATTTCCGAGGATCCTGCCCACTTCTGATAAACTCATAAACTTCGGAAAAGAGATTTTTGAGTACATCCGGATATCCTTCAGGGTGACCTCCAGGATAATGAGCTGTCCGACGTCCGCTTGCGTTGAGAAGTGACGGGTCTTTCGCAATCGTTTCGTTTCCTTTGTCGCGATGGCCAATCCAAAGCTCATTAGGATCTTCCTGATTCCACGACAGAGATTTCTTTGATCCGTCAATTTCGAACCACTGCCAGTTCTTTCGTCCTGCACTGACCTGGGAGACCGTAAGACTTCCCATTGCACCGTTCTCAAACCGCAGAAGAACCGATGTGGCGTCTTCAGTGTCAATCCGAATCTCTTCTGACTTGCTGGTCTTCTTTGTTTGTTCTTCTTGAAACGTGTCCAGAGAAGTGTTCGGGCGCAGGCGTGTTTTATGGACGGTCATGGAATCGGCACAGACACTACGAATCTTCAAGTTGGTGATAAACTGGATGAGATCGCACCAGTGCAGTCCGATATCGGCGAAGGCGCGAGACTGGCCTCCGACTTTTGTGGACAACCTCCAGTTGAAGTCCGTCGGATGGAAAAGCCAATCCTGCAGATAGTGTCCGTGCACGAGATGAATCGTCCCAACCTCACCCGACAACACCATTTCCCGTGCATGCTGGACGAGGGGATAGAATCGATAGTTGAACACCACGGCGTTAACAGTCCTGGCTTTCCTCGCAAGCTGAACCAATTCTTCAGACTGTTTCGCATTGACCGTCAGCGGCTTCTCACACACTACATGTTTGCCCGCCAGAAGTGCCGCTTTGTTGATCTCAAAGTGAAGACTGTTCGGCGTACAGTTGTGGATGACCTCAATGTCCTTGTCGGCGATGATGTCCTTCCAATTCGCGCTGACTTTGGGAATTCCAAACTGCGCTGCAAGTCGAGCGGCTTTTTCACCTTCGAGGGATGCAAGTGCAACAACTTCCACACCCCCGATGCGCCGCAGGGCTTCAAGGTGAGCGGGGCCAATGAAACCGGTACCAATGATCGCGGATTTCGTTGATTTCATTTCCGACTCCCTAGGAATTTTCCTGAAGAATTACGTCCGAATGTTCGTCGGTTAGTCGACCAGCACGCAGAATCATTTGTCGCACTTCCGGCATATCCATTTTCTGACTATGATCGTAGAGACAAAGGGCCGGTACTACTCCAAGTGCTTTATAAGCTCTTTCCTGCATCCCGAACATTGGATCTGAGGGATGCTTCGTCAGCAAATGAGCGACGAATTTTGTATACGGCGAAAAGAGATACGTGGAGACAGGATGGGCCTTCCGCCATTGATGACGGCCGTCTGCTCCGTGCACTTCTGCAATGCTGTCAATCCCGTGGATCTGCGCCACGGAAAGCTCGCCCACCACGTGCTCGTGCAAACCCTCACCGGCAAACAGTGTGTCGGGATATGCTTCCTGAAGTCTCCGGATGTGGTTTCTCATCCCGGTCAGGAAATTCGGTCCCTTGCTGACATTGAAGGCAAGTAGTGTTTGATCAAGGAATACTGCATCGACGCCGTATTCGTTAATTAGTTTTCCTACGACCTTCACCATGAGATCTCCCCACTTTTTCGAACCAGGGTTGATATAGGCGAAATACGGCTCTGCAAGCCAGTCGCCATCCATATCCAATCCCCATCCCTGCTTGCGACCGAACGCATCGACAACCTGGTGATTTTTGAATTGATTGTACATCCTATGTCTGTATGTCATTGCCAGGACATTGGTATGCACCATGACCTTAAATCCCATAGCGTGGGCGGCACGAACCAACTTTTTGAAGCCCTTGTCGCCGCCCAGATCATCGCTGGGATTGTAGTCCGGAGCGTGCGAATCAACTCCGTGTTCAGCAAATCCCGGAAGATAGACCAGCGTTTGTTCCGGTGTGTGTAATTTCTTCCATTCGTGCAGTCGCCAAATCATTTGGTCGAATGTATGGAGCGGGAGAGCACGGTCTTTTGTGATGCCCCACAATTCAAGGACGAAATTGACCCGTCGCATCCAAGCCGGGTACCGTTCATTCGCACTCCTTCGTTGCACACCAAAGGATTGTTCCATCCATCGTCGATGACTGTCGACCGGGGTTTTCCACATTCCTTCATAGCAATCGATGAACCATTCGGACTCGTGAGTCCTGGATCGCAACGGAGCGTTTGCCTCGAACCCTAACGAAAACTGAAACGTCGATTGTTCGCGACGCACTCGAAGGAGTTTTAATTCCGGAGCGGAATCTTTCATCCTGATCCAGCAGCCCCCTTGTTGCAGTGTTCCGATAACAAACTGAGCGTTCCACCAAAATGGATATTTGTAACTCAATACGGTGCCTGCCGGCGTCGATTGATCAAGTGATTGACCGCCGAGGGCCGGAACAATGACTTGACGCAATAAAAATCCCCCGAGTTGCCATTCTACCATCCACAAGGGTTCCGGAGCCGTTGCCTTCAGTGCAAAACGGATTCCGTCTTCGGTCGAAGTGACCTTGACAATCGCGGCGTACGATTCCGATCTGTCGCTTGCGGTGAACGAAAAACCGTCCTGAATGGCGGACACATTCCGGATTTTTGTCAGGATTACAGGCTCGAACAGTTCGAGTGGATTGCGGATCAGAATCGTCTGAACCGGCGAAGCACAAATGACGTTTCTCGTGAGACGATTTTTGATCTCCAAAATTGCAAAGGGGCGTTTTCGCCACTTGAGTTCGATTCGTTCGGAAGCCAGCACAGAAACGTTCATTGGATCATTTACTCGGCTTTTGCTTGACGTGGTGGATGACAACGACAATACTATCTGATTGAAATTGCTTGTATCCTTTTCTTCACGACGTCCTCCTGCGGTGTGCGTCGCCGGAAGACAACAAAATAGGATGCTTGTTTTCCTTTGGCCGGAAGGCAGGCACCGTGCCACACGCCAGGGTTAATGACCACGGCCTCTCCGACATCCACTCTGAACGCTTCCATTTGATCGTCCGTCACGCCTTCTTTGAGCAACGGAAGGATGAATGATCCGTCGATGGGGATGAGGATTTCCGGTGTCAACGAATGCCGTTCAACTGCATTGACTTCCATAGCCGGTTGCCGGTACACCGTGCAAATACCGATTTCCGTTTCACCGTGAACAGTATAGCATGCAAGGTCAGACCAAAATTTGAACTCACGCGCCTGCGCAGTCGGTGAATTCCTCGGCGAAAGCACCACGGAACCGTACTTGGAAATATTCTCTTTCGCAATATGTGTTGTTTTGATTGTAACCATAGTGCCGGATACCTTATCTGCTGATTTTCGCTATGAACAGTTCACCACCATTCAGTTTGACTTCCCTCATGACTGTTCCCCCTTTTGTCATTTCAAGATGTGAATACGGACTCTCCTTGCCGCTGAGATCATAGCGAATACAGGTGTTCCCGATTTGCCCGGGAATGAGGATACTGACGTCTTCGGTACGCGTGTCTTTGACTGCTCCCGTCTTGTCCGCCCCACGTTTTCCGGCGACATTGGTGCGCAGCCATCCGACAACGATAATGTCTCCTCTTTCATCCTGGAAACAATGGATCTCGCTATCGGAACCAATTGCCCGCGAGATCGTTACGCGAGCATCAATGCACTCCTGTTTACCTGCGAACAGGCAATTAAACAAGGATAGCGATTGTTCTGCCGGCTTTGCACGATAATCAACGTATGCAACTCCGAGATTTCGATTGTTGACGTCCCCGATAACATTTTCACCCGGCGGCAGGTCTTTGATCTCATACCAGGCCACGGCAGCGACGGAGTTTGTCGAAAGAATCAATGTCAACGTCCTGAACAGATGATTTGCCTGATACGACGGAGTGTGTTCATAGTCGTAGTAGGCTTGATACTGATACGATACAAAGCCGTCGTCTTTGCGGAATGTGCTGTAACCAACCTCAGCCATCCAGATTGACTGGTGATTGCCATACTTGCGGATGATATCTGCAATACGATTGATATAGGGAACAACCTGTTCCGCAGGGTCCGCATGCCACGTTTCAAAGTAGCTATGGAGGTTGACGACATCGACGTATGGACTGATACCAAAATCGCGGAAAAGACTAAGCGTGAAATCAACGTGTCCAGCGAGGCCGGGACAAACGATCAATGCGGAAGGATCTGCTTTACGAACCGATGTTGCACCAATTTTAACAAGCCGGGCAAGGTCTTCGGCGTTCCCGGACCAATATTCTTTGATATCGGGTTCATTCCACAATTCCCATGATTTGATCCTGTCCTTGTATCGATTCACAATAACCTTCACAAATTTGCCGAACTGTTCGTAGTCCTTCGGAGTATGATTCCAGTAGTTTGTGCTGTCGCCTGTGGAGTTCCATGCCGGAGTATAACAGAGATAAGGAATCAGCGTGATCCCGTATTCATCGACAGCGATTTTTACAAAATCATCCCAGAAGCCCCAATGATACTTGTCCTTTTCCAGTTCGATCCCGTCCCATCCAAAGGAAACCCGCAACAAACCGATTCCGGACCGTTTCAGGAGTTCCATATCGTTTCGTATGACAGTGAGCGTGGTGCTTTCTTCCGGATAGTCTTCGCAGAGACCTATCGGGACGTGATACATCGCGGCGCCCGGCGCTCTTTTCAATTCGTCATACGAAAGTCTGGCCTTCTGTGCGATAGCAGTAGACAGCAACAGAAACACAAAAATGAACACAATACTCGTAATGCGTCTGGTCATTGCGGACTCCGTTCGTTGGTTGCTTTGCGAATCATCGGCTCGTTGTTGATACGATCGCTTCAGTCGTCGACCTCGACGTGCCAAAAATCCTTACGCCAGGCAAACTCGGTCAATTCCTGACATTCTTCCGCCGGGAGTAACACGCCGTCACTCACAGATGTATTCTG
>DATDNS010000569.1:0-3219 GCA_036518155.1 Bacteroidota bacterium | reverse complement strand
AATCCGGTGCTGAACAGGAGGCAATCTTCCCTGCCAAAGAATTTGGCAAGTCGTGATTCAAGCTGGATGTGAAGATCGAGAGTCCCCGTCAGGTAGCGAGAACCCGAGCAACCGGTGCCATATTTCTGGACAGCCCTGAGGGCGGCCTCTTTGACTTTGGGATGCGCGGTGAGACCAAGGTAGTTGTTTGAACCAGCCATAATGACTTTCTTACCTTCGATCGTGACGACCGGTCCTTCATTCTCTTCAATGGCGTGAAAATAGGGATAGTTTCCACTCGCCTTCGCCTCATCAGCACGAGTGAAACCTTTACATTTATCGAATAAATCCAATGGGGACTCCGTTTAGTATGGGGAGAGTGAGGGAGGTACATGTTTCCCTCAATTTGGCTGTAGCAAGTTTTATGAATATACTTTAATATTGAAAAAAAGTCAATGTAACATTCACTGAAACTACGGGTGGAACATTAGTATCGCATTCGTCACAGGGGGCACAGGCTTCATCGGAAGTCATACCGTCGAGCAACTGATCAATCAGGGAATTCATGTTCGTTGTCTTGTACGACCAAACAGGAAGAATCTTGAATGGATTTCAGGACTTCCCGTCGAAACGGTCACGGGTGATTTGTTGGCACCTGGCACCATTGCGGACGCCGTTCGGGACGCAGACTATATCATCCATATTGCCGGCGTCACCCGGGCCAAACGGCGAAAAGACTTCTTCGACGGAAACGTTGTCGCGACCCGCAATCTCCTGGAAGCTTGCGCAAAAGCCACGGGATTGAAAAAATTCTGTTTTCTGAGCAGCCTTACTGCTACCGGCCCAAGTCCGAATGGAGTGCCGGTTGACGAAGATACAGCCTGCAATCCAATCTCCGCGTACGGGCGCTCGAAGCTCGACGCGGAACGTTCCTGTTTGAGTCCTGGAAAGCCTTTTCCCGTCGTTATCCTCCGACCGCCCACCGTGTATGGCCCCAGAGACAAGGATGTGCTCGAAGTGTTCAGAGCTGCGAAAATGGGAATTCAGCCAAACGTCGGCTCGACGAACAAAACTTTGAGCCTGATCTATGGCCCGGATTTGGCGGAAGTTATTGTCAAGGCGACACTTACGGATAAGACAGATGGCAAGACGTATTTTGTATCCGATCCCGCAATCTATGAACAAGCACGAATGTTCGGGATTGTCGGCGATTTGGTCGGGAGCAAATCTATACGGATAAAGCTCCCTCCTTTCCTTGTCTATTCCGCTGCAGCGTTGGTTGAGGCGTTATCGTATTTTGGGCCGCGCCCGGCACTTCTGAGCAGAGACAAGGCTCGCGATATGGCACAGGATCACTGGGTATGCAATCCACAGAGGATCAAACAAGACATTGCTTTCGAAACCCGGACAAATGCAGAGATGGGGTTGAAAGCAACATACGAATGGTATAAGGAAAAGAAATGGATTTAGAGCAATGACCGATTACGTCCTCGTATTTGTCGGCGGTGGACTTGGAGCGGCAGCGCGATACGGCCTGCAAGGACTTGTCTATCAAAAGACGGGGACCGGGTTCCCGTACGGCACTCTCGCCGTCAATATCCTCGGTTGCTTCCTCATCGGCCTTCTCACGTCCTCGATGGAGGAGCGATTCCTGGTTCAGCCTTCGATCAGGCTTTTTCTGACAATAGGAATCCTCGGCGGCTTCACAACTTTCTCATCTTTTAGTTTTGAAACGATTTCTCTTATTCGGGACGGTGAAGTTTTGTTTGCGCTGGCGAACGCTCTCGGCAGTCTGCTCCTTTGTCTTCTTTGCACCTGGATCGGCTTCCAGTTGGGAAAACTCATCTAACACCTGAAAGGAATTCCATGAAACTTCAGGGTGACGGAAAGCTCGTCCGAATATTCGTGGGCGAGTCGGACAGCGTGCATCATCAACCGCTTTATGAAGCGATCGTGCATGCCGCAAAAGAGAAGGGATTGGCGGGTGCGACAGTTCTGCGAGGGGTCGAAGGATTCGGTGCTGACAGTCGCATCATTCACACGGCCAAGATTCTCAGGCTCTCCGAAGACCTTCCGATTGTCGTCGAAATCGTCGATACAGAGGAACGCATCAAGTCATTCCTTCCCGACATTGACATGCTTATCGAAGAGGCACAATGTGGTGCTCTGGTCACTCTGGAGAAAGCAGAGATAATTCACTATTCAGCCGGACAGAGAGAATGAGCGGAAGGAGTACGCTGGTCATTGGGCCGGTCACAGGAACAAGGCGATCGCTTCATAGCAAAGCCATGCAACAATGCCCGAGAGAGGAATTGTCAGGATCCAGGTTGTCATAATCCTTCCCGCAAGACCCCACCTCACGGCAGACGCTCTTTTCACAGCACCAACGCCCATGATTGCTCCAGTGATTGTATGCGTCGTGCTCACCGGGATGCCTCCGAAGGCAGTAACCAACAGCGTAATCGCCCCGGCAGTCTCTGCGCAGAACCCCCCTGACGGTTTCAGCTTCGTCACTTTTTGACCCATCGTCTTCACGATCCTCCAACCTCCGAACATAGTCCCGAGCGCCATCGCCGCCGAAGACGCAAGAATGACTTCCCACGGTACGTGAAACGTAGTCAGGAATCCTTCCGTAACCAAGAGGCTTGTGATGATGCCCATTGTTTTTTGAGCATCGTTTGTGCCGTGGCCGAGACTGAAAAACGCTGCGGAAACCAGTTGAAGTTTACGAAAGACCCCGTTGATTTTTGACGAAGATTTGTCGTGAAACATCCACATGAGAATTATCATAAAGCCAAATCCCATGACCATGCCCATCACCGGGGCAACAACGATAAAGATCAATGTCTTTGTCCAGCCGCCGAGGATGATCGAGGAAAAGCCCGCTTTCGCAACGGCAGCCCCGGCATATCCACCCATCAGAGCGTGCGACGAACTCGTTGGGATGCCGAAGAACCACGTAATGAGATTCCACATCACCGCGCCGATTAGGCCAGCCAGGATCACATACTCGTTGACCGCCTTCAGTTCGATCAATCCTTCGCCCACAGTCTTCGCGATATGGACGTCGAACGCAAACGCTCCGACCAGATTGAAAAATGCAGCCCAAATGACGGCCTTACGCGGCGTCAAGACACGTGTCGACACCACCGTGGCAATGGAGTTGGCAGCATCGTGAAACCCGTTGAGAAAATCGAAGACAAGTGCGACAAGGATAATGAATCCGACAAAAATCATGAG
>DATDNS010000568.1:0-2417 GCA_036518155.1 Bacteroidota bacterium | reverse complement strand
GGTTGCTCGAGCTTGCCCACGGACCGGATGAGCGTGTTGAGGTCGAGAATATATTCCGGCACGCAGCAATTCAGGCATTGACGGCGGTGAAGTTGCTTGATTAGACAAAAGCAGGCGACGATTCATTTCGTCACCTGCTATGCGGTATTGCGCGGTTGTCTTTTTGCTTCGATGTTTCCTAACTTTGGTTTGAACGACGGACGGATACAAAGACACCGTTTAGTCGTTTCCCCGGGGGGTCCTTGAATCACAATCCAATGTTCGATAAACGCTTGTTCCGTTTCTCTGTTTATGGTTTTTCCATGGTTGTTGTGTTGGGTGTTTTCGCCCCCCTTCATTCCCAGCCGGTCATCAGGAACATCTATTTTGACCGGTCAAATGTTTTCAATTCATCGGATTCCACAACCCCCGGCTGGTTCAAGTCCGTCGTGAATACGATTCATGTTACAAGCCGCGAAGGGTTTCTCCGGAATGAGATACTGTTCCGGGAGAATGATAGACTGCAGCCCGCCCTCCTTGCCGAATCGGAACGAAAACTCCGCCGGCTCTATTTTATGGGGGATGTCAGCATCCAGCCGGTGACGGAGGGCGACACGTGCGATGTCATTGTGAGAACGCACGATTACTGGTCGCTGACCACGAACGCCTCCTACAAGGACGACGGCGGATTCCAGTCGTACGCATTGTCACTCAGCGAATCGAATTTTCTGGGAACGGGAGACGAACTCTTCGGGGGCACGGATTATTCGACGGCAAGGTCGAAGAAATTTGGAAGCCAGTTCTTCTTCGTTGGCAAACATTTTCCTTTTCAATCGTGGGAGTTAATGGCCCAATACAAAGCCGCGGAAGAATTGACCGTCCGGTCATTGGGGATCACGCAGCCGTTCTTCTCCGAGGAATCGCGCTGGTCGTTTGGAGCCTATATCGACGACGGCAATTCCCTTCGCCGTGTGTACGCGGACGGTCTGACGACGTTCGAAGAGACTGCCGTTCAGCAAAATCAGATGTTCTGGGGGATCGTGTCGCTTGGGAGCGATACGAAATACCGCATCGGAATGTCCTATATGCACCGTACGACTGGCGGAGTGATCACATTGACACGGAGCGACGACCAGCTCAGTATGGCCGAAGTATCGTTTGGACTGCTCACCAGGTCGTGGACGAAGACGACGGGGTTGAACACGCTGACAAGAGTTGAAGATGTCCCGACCGGATTTGCCCTCGATTTCATCGCAGGAAGGAATTTCGTTTACCAACTCCCCAGTGCGGTTCCCGACTATCTGGTTGCCAGGGCCATCACGGCAGTCACTGTTAACCAGTCGACGTATCTCTCCCCCGCAATTCAGTATACGCGGACGGCGTTATCTTCAGGATTGAGTGAAGCGACATTGCAGTATACATTCCTCGCACATCACCGCCTGAGTTCAAGCGATCTGATAATCTTCCGGACGACCGGCACGAACGGATACCGTTGGCTGGCAGGAGAAGAGATCATCCTCGGTTCTCCGACCGGATTGAGGGGTTATGACCGGTTTGCGTTTGCCGGCACCAGGATGTTGTTGTTCAATCTCGAATCGAGACACGTCTTCCCGACGCCGGTGTGGATTTTCAATTTTGGTGCGGCACTGTTCGCAGATTGCGGGACAGTCTGGAACGATCCGCAGGAATTAGCGCGGCAACGGTTCCATTCCGCCGTCGGCATCGGTTTTCGAATCGAGAATATGAAACAACAAGGCCTGGGACTGATCCGCATCGATATACCGTATTCTCTCGATCAACGAAAGATCTCGAGTATTACGATCACCAGCACTCATTTCCTGACCGCGTTCGCCGACTTCGACAACATCCCCCCTCATTTCTGATGTTTCTTCTCGGTTTCGAATGACAACTGAAAGGCCGGATTCGTCGTCCGGCCTGTTTTCCGATTGAGTTACACTGATTGCCGCTTTAGCGTGATCGACCCGAAGACGTATTGTCGCGGGAAGAGCGCTCAGGCGTCGACGATCGGGAGCCTTCGTTCCCACGCGCCGGAGCAGAGGTGCGTGAATCATTCTGCACATTCTGCGCCGGGCTGGTTCTTCCTTCTCTTCGGGTAGCGCCGTCGGAGCGCGAACCATGCTGAGAATTTTGCTGGTCGGTGTTCGATCCGCCCCTGTGATTTCCTGAGTCCCTGTGGGGTGGATTCGGCGGATTGGGGTTAGGATTGGGATCGTAGGGATAATACGGAATCGGCGGTGGAGGAGGTGGAATATAGATTGGTCCAGGCCCCCACGTCGTATCTTCTTCGACCATCACCTGAGTATAGCATCCTGAGAATGCGAGAATCGCCGTTGTGAAGAGGAGCATCTTGAGAGTTTTCATGGCCACCTCCGTGGTAAACGTCTATGCTGAATCTGACAATTTGAGTGCCACGGAAT
>DATDNS010000567.1:0-4503 GCA_036518155.1 Bacteroidota bacterium | reverse complement strand
TGGGAAACGGTATACGGTTCAGCGGCGTGTATGACAGGCAGGAAAAATTGGTGCACCTTTTTGAGGCAACGGTCGGCGGAGCGTTCAGGGCGCCTGTATCGGTATCGGGGTTGGAGGACGAATTCTTGCGTTCACAACTCGACGAACGAAGCTACGAGCAGGTATTGGAAGAAATTGCAATGCTGGAAGGGGCGGGCGAGCAGTACGACCGCGATGCCGTGATGACGGGGAGACAGTCTCCTGTATTTTTTGGCAGCGCGAAAAATAACTTTGGCGTCCAGCTTCTCCTCGACGGGTTTCTCAACCTCGCGACGGAACCTCACCCCCGCCAGAGCTCGGCGGGGATCATCAATCCGGACAATGCCGCATTTTCAGGATTTATTTTCAAGATCCAGGCAAACATGGATCCCAGGCATCGGGACCGCATCGCGTTTCTGCGCGTTTGTTCCGGGAAATTCGAGCGTGACATGCCCGCCATCCATTCGAGGACCGGAAAGAAAGTACGCCTCTCGAATTCTTCCAAGCTGTTCGGACAGCAGCGCGAAACAGTAGACGTCGGATACCCGGGCGATATCATCGGACTGGTCGGCCACGACGAGTTTGGCATCGGCGACACCCTGACGGAAGACCCCGCCATCGTCTACAATGAGATCCCGAAGTTTCCACCCGAGGTATTTTCCATCCTTCACAATCCGAACCCTTCGAACTTTAAACGGTTCCGGGACGGCTTGAACCAGCTGCGCCAGGAAGGCGTGGTGCAGTTGTTCCAGTTGAAGAATGCGGGTTCCGTATCGCCGGTGCTCACCGCGGTCGGTCCGCTCCAGTTCGAAGTCGTGCAGTACCGGTTGGAAAATGAATACGGTGCGCCAACGCGGCTTGAGGCTGCGAGTTGGAAATCCGTTCGCTGGGTGGACCCGGCGTCGGACCTTGACAAACTCTATTCTTTCCCACTTCCCACGGGAAGTGCCTTCGGCACAGATGTCAACGAGCAGCCGGTGATTTTCTTCCTTGATGACTGGTCGCTCAGTTATTTCCAGGAGAAGCGTCCGGAATTCAAACTTTCCGATCAGCCTTTCCAGTAGACATTTTCCTACCGGACTTCTTCGTACTACTCCGGCCAACCTCGCAACATTTTCGAATTCCCGGCAATTCTCATTCCTGCGACACCTTGCAAATTTCTCACTCCTGAGAAAACCTCCGTCGATCTTCCTTGAACTGAGATTGATAGTGGTCTCTGTTGAATTTATGCAGTACTTTTCAACGAAGCAGCGCAAAGACGTGGTTGGCGCAACTTTTGCTGTCTAAGGACTTCACGAACCCCGCCTAAAATCGTCAAGGAACTGTTCGTTTGCAGTTGTTCGGTCGGGGAATGTGAAAAGTTGAACGCGAAAATCATTGAGGTGAGCGCATGAGTGAGCTAGTCCATTCAGACGATGTCGCCATAAGGGTCCAGGAACTCGACACCTATATCAGCCAGGCGTTGGATGCCCTGAAGACGCTGCGCGGCATGAAGGACGAGGCCGACAAGCTCATCGGGTCTCTCGTTCAGAAAAAAGATGAGCTCGGCCGCCACGAGCAGGACCTTTTGGAATACCTGAAGAAACTTCAGCTGGTTTCACAGAAAGCCGAGTCGGTGTTGAATCCGATCGTCGAACAAAAGCTTGAGCTCGAGAATCTAGGAAAGAAATTGAATGAAGGCGTGGCAGGGATCGAAGATTTGGTCCAACAAAAAGTGTCGTCGACCGTTGAGAAGCTGGAAGGCGGGATAAAGACCCTCGGAGAGAATCTGAAATCGACCGGCGAGAATCTCCGCAAGGGGCTTGAGGCAAACGTCTCCGACCTTTTGAAGAAACAGGACACGATGGTGAAAGAACTTGGACAACGCATTGAGAATTGCCAGAAAGGTGTGGATTCCCATAAACCCGTCCTTGACGGACAGGGCAAGTTGATCGAGCGGCTGGGGAAGGAGTCGGTGGAATTGCGCGGGGCAATGCAGAAGCTGAAAGAGATGGTGGAAAAGCAAAGACTGGAGCAGAAAGAAGAGCTCAAAGGGGTCGTGGCAAAGCAGCAGGAGGAGTTTGGCGGGCTGCTTGAAAAACAAAAACAGGAACTGACGAGTGTCGTTGCCGAAATGAACGACAAGCACGTGAAAGTGCTTGAAAAAGAGTATGCCCAGGTTAAAACTATTCTGAATGCCGTCGTTGCCAAACTCGGCAACGTGAAATTCAAGAAACTCCTCGGACTCTAGACTCGTTCAGGCAGGCTTCAGAAACGAAAGGGCTTCTTCCGGAATTCACGGGAGAAGCCTTTTGCGTTTTCAGAGGAACCTTACCGCGCTAAACTTGATTTGCGGGTGTGGACCCCGGGAGTCATTCCCTCAATGCGAATACGTTGAACCTTCCGCACGAAGAGATTTTCGCCAGGTGCCGGTTGATCTCCTCACGCCCTTCGAGCGACCGGGAATCGGAAACGAGATACCGCGCACCGTCCCGGATCATTCCTTCGAATGCTTCCGAACTGACCGATTCCGTTGCGTGCCATCCCTTGCGGTGCATAAAGTAAAGATAAATGCTCGGCGAAGCGTCGTGGGCAGCAATGACAAGAGCTTTCCTGTCGGGCACGACCGCGTCGAGGCAATGCTCGATGGACATCAGTTCAGGGTCGACGAATGCTCCCTCAAACCTCGAGAGGGCCCTGATGGACCCGACGAGTGGCACAACGGCGAGAACAACAATGGCGGTCACCGGTACCCAACGTTTCCGCGTTGCGAACCCCGCCACCGTCTGCAAACCGAGGGTTGTAATGACCACCAAGACCGGAAGCGCCGGTATCGCATAGTAATCGTGTATATCAAACATCGGGAGAAAGAAGACAAAATAGACTGCAAACGGAATCAGGTAGAGCGCGAGGAGCGTTCTGATTCCATGGTTCTCAGCTCGTCGCAACGCATAACATCCGACGAGGAAAAACACGAACGCCGGATAATTGATGTACAGCTCAGGCAGCCACTGAACAAAGACTTTCCTCAGCACCTGTGGAATGAGCGCAATGCTGTAGGGGAAGTTTGACTCGAGACGGAAGTCGAAATTGTGATGTACTTCGCTCAAATATCTTGCGTACAAATACCACCCCAGGACAATGAGAAAAGAGAGTCCGAGGAGCACCGTGTTTTTCAGTCTGGCGGAGCGAATGGGCTGCCGGTAGAGATAGTAAAATGCGGCAGGGACCAGCAGAATGAATGCGTAAATCTTCACGAGGGCTGCAAGCGTCAAAGCAATCAGGAATCCCACTGAAGGAGCGGTGGAATCCGATTTTGAATCGCGCACCAGGAAAAACAAGGCCACGAACATCAGGGCAACTGACGGTTCGTCCGGCAGCACCACGATGGAATAATAACTGTAGAGGGGACTGAATGTGAGGAAGAAAGCGCCGGCGAACCCGAGCCATTGTTTGCCGAACAGTTCTTTGAGAAAGAAGAAGCAGCCGACAATGCCGATGAAACTGAACAGGAGTAAAACGGTCCGTTCCACGAACGGGTGGAAACCGAAGAGTTTGTAACCTGCCGCGATCGCATAGTTGACGACGGGAAACTCTACGCCGGTAATTCCCGAGTATTGTCCGCGTGAATCGACACGCGGCTCGAGAATGTTCATCCCTTCTTCGTAGAAATTTCTGGCGACGGCGAGCGTTTGTGTCTGCCTCCATTGGTGAAACCCAACAGGGGGAAGGTTGATATACTTCACGTGGAGTGCCGTGTGGAGAAGCAGCAAGCCGACGATCAGGACGACCGCCCGGCGGGTTTCGAGTTGATGCTGTAGTCTGACCAGGATATTCATTTGAAAACGATTCGGTGACCTGCGCGGCGGTAGGTACTCTTACCGCCGCCAGGAGGTTTGCACTTTGACAAGGAGAGAATCCTATCCTACGCGCACATCCGCTGTCGGCAAAAACTGGGGTGCCTTTCGGACCTTCGTGGCCTGCTCGAAGGCGTAGGCCAGCTTGATGAGTGTTGGCTCGCTCCACGCGCTCGCGAAGAAGGAGACACCAACCGGCAACCCGAACACGTATCCGGCAGGAACAGTGATGCTCGGATAGCCGGCGACGGCGGCTGCGGTCGAGCTTCCGCCGAGAAAATGATCGCCGTCGACGAGATCGGTCAGCCACGCCGGACTATCGGTCGGTGCAAGGAGCGCGTCGAGTTTGTGTTTCTTCATTGCCGCATCAATGCCTTCCTTCCGGGTGAGCTTGCGGCATTTCTCTAACGCAGCCAGATATTCCTTGCTCGTCAACGGTCCCCTCGCTTCCGCCTTGATGAATGTGTCCTGCCCGAAGTACGGCATTTCCGTCTTCTTGTTCCTCTCGTTGAATTCGATGATTTCCTTCAATGTGTGGACCGGCGCATTGGGCCCGAGGCGCGCGAGGTAGGCATTCATGTCAGCTTTAAGCTCATAATGAAGGACAAGTTCCTCGGCGTTTCCGAGTTGTCCGAAGGATTTCGTTTCC
>DATDNS010000566.1:0-2640 GCA_036518155.1 Bacteroidota bacterium | reverse complement strand
CCGCTGCAGAGAAACAAACGCATACTGGATGACGAACATGTTTGTCCCGGACGAAAGTCCGACGACCTTGAGTGAGTCGTCCTTAAGATGAACGAAATCGCCGACACGAAAGCCCAATTTCGCTGCGAACGAACGATCCAGGATTATTTCATCATCGCCAGCAAGGCTTCTTCCTTGCACGATATGTGATGGTTTGCCAATGCCGGCGGAGAGATCGTAACCGGTCAGGTATACCGTGGCGGTTTTGCCTTGGTTGCTGATGGACGAGAGAAGGAACAGAATCGGGGAGGCCGATTTGATTGACGGTATTTCCCGCAGGAGTGTCCCGTGTCCCGTTGAGAGAAGGGAGGAACCTCTCAGGATGTTCGTGGAGTATTCCTGCAGGACCCAAAGGTCGCCTTTGCTCTGCCGGATATACTCGACGGACCCTTGCGCAACCCCATTGTAGATTGACAAAAGAAACAGCATCAGGACCACACAGAGGGCAATACCGCCGACCGTGAGTGCTGAACGCAAAGGCTGCCTCGTTGCTGTTCTAAATGAATAGGTCAACATGGGTTTCGTTCCACCGTCGGTTCTTTTCAACGAATTCAGACATACATCGGGACTTCAACAAGCAGTCTGCCCCGGATCCGGCCGAAAATCTCGTCAAGTGTCTCACCGGTAATCGTAAGACCGTGGTTCTTCAACCCGACGGATGCGTGGGACGGATCACTGGTCTGCTTCAACATTGTTACCACTTCCTGTACCAACTCCTGCGTACCACACGGATAATTTTGACTTGTGCAGTGAACTCCGTCCATCCATGCGTGGACGTGCACGATTGCTCCAACGTCGGGGAACGTCCTGTAAATCAGCTCGTGCTCGACGGCGTCGACGGAGACACGACCCTTCGGATCGTGGTCGCGAGGGACGCTGACCAGAGCTTCACCGGTTTCGTAATCAAACCCCTTCACGAGAAACACATCCTTCCCGACCTTCGAGATATTCGACTTGTCAACGCCCCTTCCTGTCATCCAGAAGGTTGTTTCACCGATTTCCGGAACTTGTTCCCGCGCACTGAGATTCCCATAGCTGAGTCCCGTGATACCGTAGATCTTGAATATGTGACGTAATTCCTCTTCTGACAGGATTTGCTTTAGCGGAAAGGGGGTCGGCAGCACGCCGAGGTTGTCGAGTTCTTTCCCGTATTGTCTGATTTTCCTGACGACCGCTGATGGCGTTGAAAGCCTGTCGGGGAGATCGGTACTGAATCGATTCTCGATGGCGTAGTGCGAGCCTGCAATCGGAAGCATTCGACGATACACCCGTTCCGGCTCAAAGGGCATATGATAGAATCCCGCCTCCGGTGTGGTAAAATACATTTCGGAGGAATATGCGTTATTTGCTTTGTAGCCGTCAGGTGAATCGGCGCACAGCAGGAGGTTCGAAAGAGTCCGGACAAGCGTTCCATAGCAAAGCGAACGTATATCACCGTGATACCGGTCCGCTGCAACGAGCGAAATAATGAAGACAGACTGAGATCGGCGTCGTCCTGGCCGCGGAGACTCGATGTCGGTAAGGTTGAGGATGAAACTGACGCCGTTGTTTTCCGATGAGATTTCGTGGCCGTGGAGAAGGAACGATTCAATAATTCCGTCTGCAACGCGGTCGCGGAGTCTGTTCGGGCGATCTTTCGTAATTGCGAATTTCATAATGCTTCCTCCTTGGTTGTTTCGATGATGTGATCGCGGGCGGTCATGTCATCGTATGTTTCCCTTCTTCTCACGACGTGGATCCCTTCCTCATTCACAAGGATAATGGGAGGCCGGGAAAATCCAAATGAAGATTCCAGCGCAAGGAAGTAGGCACCCGAATCCATCACCGCAAGCACTTCACCGGGATGAACGACTGGCATCCACTTGTTCCGGTACACGATGTCGCCGGCAAAACATGCAGGTCCGATGATTGTCACCTTTTCTTCCCGGGATCTTCCTACGTCATTACACAGGAAGACCTCGTGGTATTCATAGTATGTGGGCATCGTCACAGTGCCAAGTCCGCCGTCGGTGATGAGCCACTTGCCCGCATCGGGTCTTTCTTTGGTGTAATGCACTGAAAGAAGAAGGAATTGGTTTGGACTGGCAATACAGCGACCGGGCTCGAGAATGAGCTCCGGAAGCTCATTCGGTGGGAAATTGCACAGAAGTTCGTCAGCAATAGCCCGTGCGAAATCTTTGAATGTTGGGAGAGATCCCCGGCCCGGCCCATCCGGAAGCTTGCCAAATCCCCCGTACAACAGCATTTCCCCTGACGTAAATTCTCTGGTCGTCATCGACGCAAATCCACCGCCTGCATCGAAAACACGAACGTCGAACCCAGCCACGTCCGCCTGATGGAGAAGCTCTGGGAGACATTTGAGTGCCCTGGAGTAGTCCTGCGGTTCGCGGATTCCCGTTCCGATGTGCATCTGAAAACCTTGGAAACGAATCACAGAATTGCGTGCAATGATCGCAAGGGCTTTTGAGACCTCGCCATTCTTGAAATCCAGCCCGAATGCGCAGCCTCGTCGACTCCCTGTCGCCGAGCCTTCGTTCATGCCGTGCGGAACATAATCCGGGTTGACGCGCAGCAGAACATCGACGCTCCGGTCCGCCGACT
>DATDNS010000565.1:0-2808 GCA_036518155.1 Bacteroidota bacterium | reverse complement strand
GGTTAGATTTGAACTTTCAATTTGGAAACCTCCATAAATCGTGAAGAGAAGGAGGCTTTTACTGACCTCGCCGCCGAATGCTGTTCCAGACAATGACAACACTTTCTTTCCACCGTTGTCATTGAGGGTTGCTTTCTGCGTCATAAAATGGACTGCGAGATCCACAGGGCAGAACGGGATAAATTGATCGATGTCGTATCTAAGGCCGAAACCCGCGAAATTTACTTTACCGGCATCACCGACTTTCGTCGAGGGAAGGAAACGACCGATCACTTCGATGCCAAACGGGAGACCGATTGCCGCTTGCGGAGCAATCAATGGAAGGTGCGGATAATCAAACCCTCCGGGGGTGGTAAAGATTGTCTGACCTCGCAATAGAACTTGCGGCGAGGATTGCTTTACTACAACTGGAATTCCTGTTTTTCCGCCTGCAAATGTCGGTGATCCTGCAACGATTTGGTCATAGTCTGTTCCTGCATTCAGAGTAGCCACTCCAAATTTGATCTGATTTGGCAGCATAAAATCAAAAGTCCTGTGGTCGCTGGGAACTGTGGAGTAGCCAACTTTTAGCCCAATATCAAAGCCAAGGACACTGTGAAGATCGGCGGAATGGTAAAGCCCGCTGTTGAGGTCGGCGCCGAGTGCCGATGCAAATGGCTCCATGTATCCGGTCGCGTTTGCATCGAGCAGCTTTGTCAACTGCGCGCTGATATCATTTTGAGCAAGACTCACTGCCGAAGCCGTGATGAAAACAACCACAAAAAGTAGTGATGTGCGAACAAGTTTCATAAAATCGTCCTCCTGCGATGGTGGTTTGTCCTTCGTGTGTGCAATATCTGAAAATCGTCCGTAAGAATCAACGAATCATTTGTGTTGATTGACAAGGGAGACAATTTCGTCGGCATTATCGGAGATAATTCCATCGACGCCAAGTTCGATCATCTTCTGGGCATCCTTGACGGAATTCAGCGTGTACACATAGACCGCAAGCCCGTGGCGGCGTGCATCATCGATCATCGATTGCTGCAACTCTCCCTTGGCGCAAATAAAGATGGATGCGTCTGCTCTCCTGGCAAGTTTTGAGGGGGGACGTCCGAAGTCACGGAAGAGATTGTAGAGGACGCCGGTCGTGACGTGCGGCGCCATGCTCTTGAGGTTTCCGATCAGATGATGGTCGAACGAAGAAAAGAAGACTGTCTCGCTCAGTCCGCACTCGTGAACCACGTCGAGCACTTTCCGCTCGATGAGTCCTCGGGGTTCCGTGTGGAGCGGGTCTGATTTGATTTCAACGTTGACCCAGCGCGAGCGGCCGACGAGCTCCAGAACCTGCTTGAGCGTCGGAATGCGCTCTGTTTTGAACATCGGGTTGAACCACGATCCTGCGTCGTAACTGCCCAGGTCGTTCAGCGTGTATTTCCTGGCAATCCCGTTGCCGGTTGACGTGCGTTGCAGCGTCCGGTCGTGAAGGACGATAACCTGATCGTCCTTGGTCAGACGGACATCCAGCTCGATCATGTCGATGCCGGGAGCATTCACGGCAAGAGTGAACGATGCGAGGGTGTTTTCGGGGGCTTTTGCAGAAATGCCGCGGTGGGCGATCACGTACGGCGGATTGCCCGCTTCCGGCTTGGGGTGGAACGCTTGTTTCGGCATCAGTCCGGACGCCTGTCTTTGTAGAAGAAATCGAGGATCATCTTGTGCACATAGCCGATCTCGTGCATCCCGTTGATCGGAACGAGCCGGTCCGTCTCCCGGTAGTACTCGATGAGCGGTTTCGTCTGTTGTTGATAGACCTCAAGCCGTCGCCGAACGGGTTCCGGTTTGTCGTCCTCACGCTGGTAGAGTTCACCGCCACAGTGCGGACATTTTTTCGCATCCTTTCCGATGCGCGAGACGGTGTAGATTCGGCCGCAATTCCGGCAGAGGCGCCGTTGATCGAGCCGCCGGACGATTTCATCGTTGTCAACCTGCAGGCTGATCACCGCATCGAGCCTGATATTGAGTTTTTCGAACAGCACGTCGAGCGCCTTGGCTTGCGGGAGCGTCCGCGGGAACCCGTCGAGGATGAAATTCTTCTGGGCCTCCTCGGACTTCAGGACTTCTTCGATGAGACCGATCATGATTTCGTCAGGCACCAGGTTGCCCGCATCCATGAACGTTTTTGCCTTCACGCCGAGGGAAGTCTGGTGTTTCACCGCTTCCCGGAGCAGGTCCCCCGTCGAGATGTGGATTGGGTGGAATTCTTCAACGAGGAGTTTTGCCTGGGTTCCCTTGCCGACACCAGGGGGGCCAAAGAGTAAGATGCGCATGTTCTTTATCTTTCGGAAAAAATATAGAATTGTCGATTCGGTTTGTTACGGCGTCGTTGCGGCAGAACGCGAAGGGTGCCGGCCCGTTGCCGGCGCGCCTGACTCGATGCGTCCGCCGGTGACTGTCTCTTCTACCGCCAATTGACCGCACGCAGCCCGGATGTCTTCGCCGGAACTGCTGCGGATCATGACGGTAATATCGGATTTACGAAGTCTCTCTGCAAACTGTTCGACCCGGAGCACCGGTGAAGGTTTCAGTGAGGCGGCGAACCCCGAAGGATGTGTAAACTCGATGGAATGAAAGGGGATGATATTGATTTTGCACGGTATGCGTTTGGACAGCGCGACGAATCGTTTGATATCGGCTTCCGTGTCGTTGAATCCGTCGAACAGAATGTACTCAAACGTGGGGCGGTTCCTGGTCTTCTTGTAGTAGTACTCAAGCGCCCCGATGAGATCGGTGACGGAATACTTCTTCGTAATGGGCATCAGCATCGCC
>DATDNS010000564.1:0-4613 GCA_036518155.1 Bacteroidota bacterium | reverse complement strand
GAACCGATCGCGCAGTGAGACAACTTCCGGAGTAATCACGCCGAGGTCTTCCGCGATGATTGGAATCTTTCCAAGTTTCTTTTCGACTGCCTCGAACAGTCCCTCCCGTGGTCCCTTGGCCCACCTTCCTTTCACCGCCGTTTTCTCGGTTGCCGGGATTTCCCAGTATCCGACAAATCCTCTGAAATGATCGATCCTGAGAATATCAACAAGATCGAACGTTGCCTGAAAACGTTTGATCCACCAGGAATACTTGTCCTTCTTCATGACGTTCCACCGATACAACGGGTTCCCCCAACGCTGCCCCGTTTCACTGAAATAGTCAGGCGGGACTCCTGCGACGACGGTCGGATTGAGACTGCTGTCGAGGTAGTATGATTCAGGGTTCGACCAAACATCGGCGCTGTGATGTGCGACGAAGATCGGAATATCGCCGACAAGACGAATGCCTTTTTCGTTGGCGTACTTCCTCAGCTTGTTCCATTGGCGCATGAAGCACCACTGCGTGAATTTGTGAAAATCGACTGCGTCGGACAATGATGCAGCCGCCTTTTTCAGTGCAGCAGGCTTCCTGTGCGCGACTTCGGAATCCCATTCGCTCCAGACTTTGTTCTTGTACCGATCGTTGAGAGCCATGAAGAGCGCATAATCATCAAGCCACTTTGCGTGTTCCTTGCAGAAAGATTCGAATGCCTTTCCGTCCGAAGTCGTACCGCGGCTGAAAAATCCTTCTGAAGCCTTCAAGAGTTTCTCAGTGCGGTATTGGATGATGCTGGCAAAGTTTATTCTTGCCGGATTGCATTCCGGTGTATTCATCAGGTCGCCCTGTTCAAGCCAGCCGTGAGAAGCCAACTCAGCAAGGTCAATCAACATCGGGTTGCCCGCAAAGGCGGAGAGACTCATGTAAGGAGAGTTCCCGTAGCCAACCGGCCCAAGCGGGAGCATTTGCCAGAGCCTTTGACCAGCCACAACAAGCCAATCCACAAAATGATACGCAGCCGGTCCCAGGTCTCCGGACCCGTGGGGGCCGGGCAATGAGGTGGGATGCAGCAAAATGCCGCTACTTCGCTGAAATTTCATTCTTCGTCAAGGGCCTCCACGGATTCAGATTCTGTGACCAACTTCTTGAGATATCGAACTTCGACGTTGGTGAGATATCTCCATTCTCCCCGCTGCAACCCTGAGTAGTTCAACCCTGCAAACGACACGCGGTCGAGGTACTTGACGTCATATCCCAGCGCCTCGAAAATCCGCCGTACTTCACGATTCCGGCCTTCGTGAATGGAAACAAATACACGCATCCGTTTACTGCCATCAACAAACTGTACATCGTTGGCTCGCGCAAGACCATCCTCCAGTACTACTCCCCGGCGCAGTTGAGCCAGGTCTTCATTCCTCAGAGCTTTATCGAGAGAAACTTTGTAGACTTTTTCAACCTCGAATTTTGGATGGATCAGTGCATTGGTCAGATCGCCGTCATTCGTCAGAAGCATTGTGCCCGTTGTATTCCTGTCCAGCCGGCCAACCGGGAACACGCGTTCCTTTACCCGAACATAGTCCAATACCGTCGTTCTGTCCTTTTCATCACTCAATGTGGTTATGCAGTCTTTTGGTTTGTTCAGCAGGATGTAAACTTCGTGCTGCGCCGGATGGACCGCAACGCCGTTGACGGTGACAATATCCTTGTCGGGATCGACTTTCGCACCGAGCTCGTTGCTGATCTTGCCGTTGACTTTGACTGCACCGGAAACTATGAGTTTATCATTGCTTCGGCGGGAACCAACTCCGGCCATCGCAAGAAACTTGTTTAGCCGAATATCTTCTTTATGAACCCTTGAACCTTTTCTTTCCACGTTTGCCATCTGGTCTTGCTTTGAGCCGGTGGTGAGTTCGCAGCTATTGCGGGATTGACGTCGAATGTCTCCTGTGCATCCTGTTGAGGAACTTCAGCGACTCCGACATCTTCGTGCGTAACACGTTTTTCGGATTCCACGGCTTCTGTTTTCGGGTCTTCGATTTCCGGTTCCGTAGGGACTGGTTCGTGGGTGCGTTCCACGTACGCCGGTTCTTCGTTATCCATCGAACGTTCCGGAACGTGCGCTATCGATGCTTCCGCACCCGCGTCAGTTGAAACGTCCTGAACGGCCGAAGCAGTCCGAATTTCATCCGTTCCTGCGGGGATGTCGTTTTGTATGACCGGTTCGTCTTTGGGAGTTTCGACAGACCGCTCCGTCTGTTCGGGCGGATTCTCGTCGGCCGTCGACCCGGCTGGTCGTTCAACGGTCCTGATTCCACGCTGGTTGCCTTTTGGCCTGATCTCCACCGCTGTATCGAGCTCGGATTTTTTCTTGGGAATATGCGGCAACCTCGATTTGAATTCCGGCTCCTCCTCTTTCATCTTTTCGGCGCCGGCTTGCGCTTCCAGCATCCGACGCTCCGTTTCAAACTGGGATTCGCCAAGGATTTCTTCGATCTCGCGGGGACGCGGAAGGTCCGTGATTTCATTCAGGCCAAAGTGCTTCAGAAACTCTCTCGTCGTTCCATAGAGGAGCGGTCTCCCCGGAGCGTGCGCCCGGCCCACGACGGTTACGAGCTCCTTTTCCAGCAATGTTTTGAGGACGTAGTCGCAATTGACACCACGAACGGATTCGATATCGGCTTTCGTCACCGGCTGCTTGTAAGCAATAATGGCGAGTGACTCGATCCCGGACTGGGAAAGCTTTCTGCGCGCCTGTTCCTTGTATAACCTGCCAATCCAATCGGCGTACGTTGGGATCGTGGCAAACTGATAGCCCCCGGCTATCCGAATAATGCGGTACGGTTTATCCGACTTTTCATATTCCGCGTTCAGTTCGTTCACCGATGCTTCGACTTCTTCCACCTCAAGCTGTCTGAGGAAGGACTGTGGACCTTCTCCTTCATAAATGTCCTTCAATTGTCTGAACGTCAGCGGTTCCTTCGCGGCGAACACCAACGCTTCGATTAGGTTCTTGAAGGTGGCCGGGACCGACAATTCGAGTACTTCCTTCGCTTTCTCTTCTGCCATGGTCAATTGATGTTTTTGACGATTGAGACTTCGCCAAAGGGTTCTGCCTGGCGCACGATTACTTTTTTCGAGCGAATGACTTCAAGCAAGGCGATGAACGTCACAACAATTCTGATTCTATCCACCATATCCTGGACGAGTTCGTAAAATGTCGCTTCCGAACGTCGTGAAAAGAAATCGATGATGTAAGCGATTTGTTCATCGATTGTGACGTTCAACCTGATGATCTCGTGGACAAATTTCCGGGGGATTCTGTCCATTGCGAATTTGAAGGAGGAGATCAGGTCGAAAAACGTTACATCGCGGACAATGTCGCCGGGGTTCTCTTCCACCATCGTCCGTTCGTCGGCGTCGTGGTATCCCCGGTAGTGAACCAACATTTCTTTCGCCTCCTGCACCTTCATGGATTCAGCGACTTCTTTGAAACGCTTGTACTCGACCAATCTGAGGACCAGATTCGTCCGCGGATCCTGTTCCTCCGCCTGTCCCGGTTCGGGTGGAAGAAGCATACGCACTTTGATCTGCATCAGCTCGGCCGCCATGACAACAAAATCGCCGGCGATCTCAAGGTCGAGCTGCTGCATGTAGTGCAAATACGCGAGAAACTCCTTCGTGATCCGTGCGATAGGAATATCATAGATATCGAGCTCGTCCCTTTTGATGAAGAACAAGAGCAGATCGAGCGGTCCCTCAAAATCCTGCAACTTAACGGTGTACATGATCTCCTGTATGCTCCGGCCAATTCATCCAATTCCCATTGCTGTACGCACTTCCGTCATGGTATGCCCGGCGACGGCGCGGGCCCGGGTCTCGCCGTCGGAGAGGATCGCTTTCACTTCATCGATTCGTGACTCGTAATGTTTGCGTCTTTCACGCATCGGTGCAAGTGCCGCTACTATGCGCTCACCGCATTTCATCTTGCAGTCGACACAACCCAGAACTCCACTTTCACAGCCCTTCCTGATCTCTGCCACTTCGGGGACATTGAACTTATTGTGATAGGCGAAGACGAGACAAATATCGGGATGACCTTTGTCCCCTTTTCGAACCTTTTGCGGATCCGTGACCGCGCTCTTCATTTTTTTCAAAATGACATCCGGTGAATCAGAAAGCTGGATCGTGTTCCCGACGGATTTACTCATCCGCTTCCCGTCAAGTCCGGGCAGTCTGGAGAATTTTGTCACCTTACCCTCCGGTTCCGGAAAGACCGGACCAGAAGGGGCATAACAAGCATTGAAATGACGGGCAATTTCTCGGGTAATTTCAATATGGGGCAGCTGATCTTCGCCTACAGGGACTACCTCACCTTTGTAAAGAAGAATGTCTGCCGCCTGGAGTACAGGATACCCAAGGTGTCCGTACGCAATCGTGTCAAGATGAAGATCGCGGACTTGTTCTTTCAGACTCGGATTTCGTTCCAGGCGGGCGGTTGTAATGAGCATCGAGAAAATCAAATGAAGTTCCGTATGCTCTTTGATTTGAGATTGGCGAAAAACCGGACTCTGCACGGGATCAATTCCTGCCGCAAGCCAATCAATCAGCATATCGATCGAGTTCTGATAAATGT
>DATDNS010000563.1:0-4573 GCA_036518155.1 Bacteroidota bacterium | reverse complement strand
CACGCATATCCTGGCATTCGAAGGGGACAGCAAGGTGAACTGGTTTGACGGCAACTATTCGGAATACGAGGAGTACAGGAAGCAAAAACTGGGGATTGATATCGAACACCCGCACAGGATCAAATACAAGAAACTGATGCGGGAATAGAAAGCTCTTACGACTGCAAGAGTCCCGCTCCTTCGAGAATGCTGCGGATGCTTTGTCTTGCACGCTCATCGAGCGGCCGCAACGGCCTGCGAACAACACCTCCTTCATACCCGGCAAGTGTCGCTGCATACTTCAGTCCTGCAACTCCGTACGTCGTCGTAATGGCCGCATTGACCGGCAGGAGCTTCCTGTGCAATTCTTCCGCGGATTGCAGATCGCCCTTTTTGAACAACGTTTGTATCTGTGCACATTGCGCTCCCGCGAAATTTGAGAGGGCCAGAATTCCCGAGACAACGCCGTAGTGCATCGATGGATACCAGACCGATGCACTGCCGACAATAACCTGGAAGTCCTTTGCCGCATTCTTTACGAAGAGTTCGACCTGCGCGATCTCTCCGCGGCTGTCTTTCATCCCGATGATGTTCGGATGTTCGCTCAAGCGCCTGACAACTTCGACGGACACATTGATGTGCGTGTATCTCGGCACGTTATAGATCAAAATCGGAACCGGCGAATGATCGGCCACGAAGGTGAAATAGCCGACGAGCGCCTCATCAGTCATGAGGTCGCCATAATACGAAGGCGTCAACACGAGCGCGGCATCGATACCAAGCGTGGCGGCTTTCTCGGTCAGCCGGAGGGTTTCCTTCGCTGATTCGAGCCCCGTTCCCGCAAGGATGATTCTACCTTTTTTTGCGTGTTCGACGGTGAGTCCGATCAGCTTCAGCTTTTCAGTTTCCGACAGCGAAGCAGCTTCACTGTTCGAGCCGAGAACGAGATAACCACCCAACTCTTCCCTGTTCCATCGCTTGAGATTGCGGACGAACATGTCGTAGTCAACCGATTCGTTCTCGCGAAACGGCGTCATCATCGGGGGGATGACTCCCCTGATGCCTGTGCTTGACTTTTGTACCCGTGGTTTTTTCCTCCCGACCGTTCTCATCTATTTCAACGCATTCATAAGTACGCCAACCCCTTTGCCCGACTCGACAGGTCTGCCGATGCGAACAAGGGTCCTCTCGATGGCCGCCACCACGGCAACCAGGTCGTGCATATCGATGTTCCCCATGTGACCGAGACGGAAAAGCTTTCCGGCATACGGCCCCAACCCTCCCGATACCTGGACGCCTTCTTCGGCAAGAGTCTGCCTGAATTTCTGATCGTCAACCCCCTGACCATACACGAGCGCGGACAACGTTGATGCCCTGCACTCCGCATCGGCGAGAATTCCAAACCCGATTGACTGGAGAGCAGACTGGATCGCCCGCCCATTCCTGACGTGCCTTGCGCAGCGTGCATCGAGTCCTTCTTCGCGGATGATCCGGATCGATTCCTTCAACGCCCATACCATGTTCACTGCCGGGGTTGCAAAATACTTCGAAGGATCGTGCATGACGGGAAGCCACTTCTCAAAATCGGCGTAGTATTCCGGAATTGTCCCCAATTCCTTCCGTCTCTCGAGCGCCCGCGGTCCAGCCCAGAGCATGGCGAGACCCGGAGGGACTCCGAATGCCTTTTGCGAACCGGTGAACAGGATGTCGATCCCCATGGCGTCGACATACTCCCGTTCTGCTCCTGTAGCGCAGACACCGTCGACGATGTAACAAAGCCCGCTTTGCTTCTTCGCGAGAGTTCCGATTTCTTCCACGTTCGCGCAGACACCGGTCGATGTGTCGACGTGCGTCACCGTCATCGCCCGGTACTGTCTTTCCTTCAGCTTTGTTTCGATTGCACCCGCCGGAACAGCCTTTCCCCATTCGCTCCGGAGAACGTCGACGACAAGGCCCTTCCGTTCGCAGATTTCGACAAAACGGTCGCCAAAGAATCCGTGCGAAACCACGAGCACGTTGTCTCCGCGTTTCGTGGTGTTCGCAATCGCCATTTCCATGGCGAGTGTGCCCGAACCGGCAACCACGAAAACTTCACCGGATGTTTTCCACAGACTTCTGAGATCCCCGACCACATCCGAGAAATCCTTCACAAAGGAAGGGTCGCCGAAGGCAACAGTTTCCCTTCCCATTTGGTCCTGGATAGACCTGGCGACCGGACTGGGCCCGGGGATCATGAGCAATTTTCGATTTTTCATTTCTGTGGTTGCAGCGTTTTGTTCTTGTCAATGATAAACGAGTCGCCGGATGAGCCGTCATCGCGGATCATCGTCATGCGAAGCGTCGAGCCATCGATCTCAACGTTGCAAAAGTGGTGCGTCTTTTCCCTGCAGGCAGTCCAGTCGTTCGATTCCTTGAAATCATAGAGAGGCGCCCCGCCTCCTCCGGTGACGACGTACGTGATCCCGTGAATCGGCTTGGTCCGTTCATAACAATGATCGTGGCCGTTGAAAACGATGTCGACCCCGTGCGACTCCATCAACGCTCCCAGGGTGTTCCTCAAATCCTTGTCGCTCCCGTGATTGTTGGAACTGTAGGGCGGCCTGTGCCAAATGGCAATCCTGAATTGCGCCGACGTTGCCTCGGGAGACTCCAAATCCTTTACCAGCCACCGATACTGGGGGCTTTGCGGATCATAGTCAATCTCTGAGTTCGCGGAAATGATGTGTACACTCCCGTAATCAAACGAGTAATATTCCTCCGTATTTTCGCCGTTGTTGTGGGGAAGGAACAGGTTTTCCAGATACATCTGTCCTGCCTCGTGATTTCCCGGTGTCGAATAGACCGGTATCGTCTCACCTACACGCGTTGAATCGCAGAGGTCTGCAAAATACATGTCCCAGTTGTAAACCGTGTTGCGTGCGACGAGGTCCCCGGTATTGAGAACAAACCTCGGAGCGGATTTCTCGATCTGTCTCAGGACTCGAACGTGCGCGTCGTGATTGGAGCGCGTGTCTCCGTAGACGACGAAGGAGAATGCAACGTCCTTCCCCGGGGCAGTCCAAAAAACATAATCAGAGGATGTGTCGGCATCCCCGATAATACGGTAATGGTATTGGGCATTGGTCTTCAGGCCGGTGAGCGTCAGACTGTGAACGGAGGCAGCGCTGTTATCGCCAATCTCACTGCCATAGCCGGACGTAGTGCCGAATTGAACCGACCCACGGCAAGCGTCCGACGTCGTCCACGAAATCACAGCAGAATTTTTCGTTACACACGAGAGGTACGGTCCCCGGACGACAGAAGGAGGCTGTTGGCCGCCAGGATCACGATAGACCTTCGCCCCCCGGGCGTCAACTTCGTACGGTTGCAGCGCGGCAACTAGAAGAATCGAAAACATCAAAAAGTACAGGCGTGTACGCATGATCTTTTGAGATTATGGTAAGCAAAAAGATGTGTTTTTACAAAGAGGGATTGAAACGGCTAGGTCGTCAGCTGTCCTGCTGCGACTTTCTCGAGAAGCTCGACTCCGTACTCGTAGCCCTTTTCAAAGGCACGCAGGTTCAAATCCTCCGTACCTTTGGGGACAGAGACTTTGACGGCGCTTCGCATGGCTTCCACGCCGACGACATCCGTGACGGCGGCCGTGAAACCCATCATGACGATGTTGAGCACCATTTTCTTGCCCAATTCCTCGGCAAACCGGGTGGCGGGGATGGAGAAATGACGCAAATCCTTCCGGAGATTATGAGTCACGACAAGCTCATTTTCCGTGATGAGCGTGCCCCCGACGGCAAGTTCGGGCACAAATTTGGAATACGCCTCCTGTGACATGATGACCATGAGGTCGGGGGTGACGATATAGGGATAGGCAATTTCCTGTCGCGAGACGATGATCTGGGCGCTGCACGCGCTCCCCCGTGCTTCGGGTCCGAACGCCTGGATCATGGTTGCGTGCTTGTTGTCGTAAATTGAAGCGGCTCTGCCGATGATGTATCCGCTGAGAATGACGCCCTGCCCTCCGAAACCTCCGATCTTGATTTCAGTTCTTTGCATGGAAGCTTTTCCTCATTTCTTCGGACGGAACAAAATCCTCTCCCAATTTCTTCTGGTAGTACTGCATCATCGCTTCGTTGTACGTCGGCCGGTCGCGGTCGACAAACTTGCCGACGATGATCTTGCCCTGGAAGTCCATGCCGACTGTTTTCGTGTCGGCACCGTTCCGGATTTCGCTGTTGTCCCGGTAGAACATCATTTGATCGAGACCGTCGCCTATCTTGTTGCGCCTGCTGTAGAGAGTCGGACAGGGATTGACAATTTCGACGAACGAAAACCCCTTCTTCGCGAGTGCCTCTTTGATCGATTTGGTGATATGGCGGACGTGGAATGAAGTCCAACGTGCCACGTACACCGCGCCGCACGATTCGGCCATGTAGGGCAGGTTGAAGTTCTCTTCGAAGTTGCCGTACGGCGTGGTGGAGGCAATCGCGGAAATCGGCGTCGTCGGTGCGACCTGTCCGCCGGTCATTCCGTAAATGCCGTTGTTGAGAAGGATGACCGTCATGTCGACGTTGCGCCTTGCGGCGTGGATGAAATG
>DATDNS010000562.1:0-3232 GCA_036518155.1 Bacteroidota bacterium | reverse complement strand
CGGGTGGATTCGCTGGTGGCACTTATGACGCTCGATGAAAAAGTCGGGCAGCTTGTTCAGTTCAGCGACCAATCGCCGGAGCGGCTGGCGATGATCCGGCAGGGGAAGGTCGGGTCATTTCTGAACAACCCCGGTGCGGCGGAAACCCGCAAGCTCCAGCAGATCGCGGTCGGTGAGTCGCGATTAAGGATTCCGCTCATATTCGGCCTGGATGTTATTCACGGTTTTCGCACGACATTTCCCATTCCCCTCGCGACTGCATGCACCTGGGACCTTGCGCTGATCGAAAAAGCAGAACGGGTTGCAGCAACGGAGGCGACCGCCGCGGGGGTGAACTGGACGTTCGCGCCGATGGTCGACATTGCCCGCGATCCACGCTGGGGCAGAATTGCCGAAGGAGCGGGCGAAGACCCGTATTTGGGTTCGGCGATTGCCGCGGCCCGCGTTCGCGGGTTCCAGGGCGCCGGCCTCAACTTGTCGACGTCAATGCTGGCGTGTGCCAAGCATTTTGCCGCCTACGGCGGAGCCGAGGGGGGACGTGATTACAACACGGTCGATATTTCCGAGCGGACTCTCCGCGAAGTGTATCTGCCCCCTTTTCACGCCGCGGTCCAGGCGGGCGTCGGAACGTTGATGTGTTCGTTCAATGAAATAGCCGGAGTGCCGAGCAGCGGCAACAGGAAACTTCTGACCGACATTCTCCGCGGCGAATGGGGATTCGATGGATTCGTCGTGAGCGACTGGAATTCCATCGGCGAATTGATTCCCCACGGCATCGCAGCCGACCGGACTCACGCCGCAATTCTTGCCCTCCACGCCGGAGTCGATATGGACATGGAATCGAATTCCTACACCGAAAGTCTCGCCGCCTCCGTGCAATCGGGCGTCGTGCCGGAATCCGAGTTGAATGAAGCTGTCCGTCGCGTTCTGCGGGAAAAATTCCGGCTCGGACTTTTCGAAAACCCATTCAAGAATTGCGATGCCGAAAGAGAAAAGAGCGATATCCTGACTCCCGAACACCGGCGGGTGGCCAGAATGGTTGCGCAGCGTTCGATCGTTTTGCTGAAGAACCAGAATAATGTTCTCCCGCTGAAGAAGACCGTCAAATCGCTCGCGCTCATTGGCCCCCTTGCCGATGACCAGCGGGATCTTCTCGGGCCGTGGTCGGGAATGGGGAAACCCGAAGACGTTGTGACGGTTGTGAAGGGCATAACGGCACAATGTTCTCCCGCAACGAAAATTCGTTTTGCGAAGGGATGCGAAATTTCGGCACCTCCGCCGGAAGATTTCTCGGAGGCGTTGAAGGCCGCAAAAGAATCCGACGTCATCGTTGCCGTGGTTGGCGAGGCGGAATCGATGAGCGGCGAAGCGTCAAGCCGATCCTCCCTCGGACTCCCGGGTAACCAGGAGAATCTCCTCAAGGCGCTACAAGCGACCGGAAAGCCGCTCGTCGTTGTCCTGATGAACGGCCGACCTCTTGCGATTCCGTGGGTCGCAGAGAATGCCCAGGCCGTTGTTGAATCGTGGTTCCTCGGCGTTGAAGCCGGCAATGCGATCGCTGACGTCCTCTTCGGCGATTATAATCCAAGCGGCAAGCTTACGGCCACGTTTCCCCGCGCAGCGGGGCAGGTTCCCATCTACTATAATCACAAGAACACCGGGCGGCCTGCAGACGAAGTGGTGAAATGGACATCGAAGTATATCGATTTGCCGGATTCCCCCTTGTATCCGTTCGGCTACGGCCTGAGCTACACAACGTTTTCGTACGGTCAACTCTCGCTCAGCTCAACGTCCATGACGCCTTCGGACAGTATCGTCATAACCACGGACGTGAAGAACACGGGAAACCGAGAAGGGGATGAGATTGTGCAATTGTATGTCCACGATGAGGTGGCAAGCGTAACGCGACCCGTGAAAGAATTGAAGGGATTCAGGAAGATTCATCTCGCAGCGGGCGAAACCGTGAAAGTTTCCTTCGTCCTGAAACCGGAGCAACTCAAGTTCTACGACCTCGCGATGAACTGGACGGTTGAACCGGGGAAGTTCAACGTCGTTGTCGGGCCAAACAGTGCAGAAGGACAGTCGGCAGAATTTGTCCTGCGCACGCAATAACAGAAAAGAGAAGATGATTAGCTTTTGCTAAGAGAGATCCGCTTTCTCTTACCGACGGGTGACTCGGCTCAACGCCGCGTCGTTCGAAACGCCATCTTCCCGATATTCCGCTTGACCTTCATTTTCTGATTTCTCACATTGGTAAAGTCCACCATTGAGTGAAAAGGAAATTCTGTGGACCGCTACGACCCGCGCGTCGACGCCTACATCGCAAAGTCACCCGGTTTTGCCAGGCCGGTCCTGACCCATATCCGCGCACTCATTCACCGGGGTTGCCCGGAGGTTGAAGAGACGCTCAAATGGCAATTCCCCCATTTTATGTATAAAGGGATCCTGTGCGGCATGGGAGCTTTCAAAGAACATTGCACGCTTGGTTTTTGGAAGGGAAGGCTCGTCGTAGGTCAAGGCGCAAGTACATCCAGGGAAGCGATGGGACATTTCGGCCGCATCACCGCGCTTGCAGATCTCCCCGATGATTCGACCATTATCCGTCTCGTCAAAAAGGCCGCGCGGCTGAATGATGAGGGGGTCAAATCGCCTACGAGAGGAAAACCAAAAAGGAAAGAACCCCTCAGGGTTCCGACTTATTTGACAAAAGTCCTGAAAAACAACAAGAAGGCGCTTGCAACATTCAAGGGCTTCTCCTACAGTAAGAAGAGAGAATACGTGGAATGGATTGTCGAAGCAAGGACCGAAGAAACCCGCTCAACAAGGATGAGGACGGCCATTCAATGGATGGCGGAGGGAAAATCTCGGAACTGGAAATACGCGAAACGTTCGTGATCATCGTTGGAACGCGTTGAATTCATAAATTCACGGGGATTGCGGCTCGTCGGCAATTACCACCGGGCCGGAAGCGGTGCGGGTGTTGTCCTCGCGCACGGGTTTACGAGCGACAAATCCGCCGTCGGACGTTTCGACTCGCTTTCCCCGGCGCTGCACAAGACCGGTTATTCCGTCCTCGCGTTCGATTTCAGCGGATGCGGCGAGAGCGATGCGGAAATCCTTGCCGCGCACAACATGGTCGATGACCTCCGTTGTGCAATTGACTTCGTGAAGAACAATGGCTGTTCAAGGGTCGCACTCTATGGCCACAGCCTCGGCGGACTCATCTGCCTGA
>DATDNS010000561.1:0-3179 GCA_036518155.1 Bacteroidota bacterium | reverse complement strand
AGAGAATGATTTCTCCGTGCTCCGTGAATTTTATGGCATTGCTAAGGAGATTCACAAGAACCTGGCGAAGCCTTGTTGCGTCGCCGACGATGCGACGCGGTACCCCCGTATCCATGACATAGACGATCTCATTTCCGCGCTCGAGAGCTTTTTGCGAGACCACATCGAGCGTCCCTTCGATACAGCTCCGGAGGTCAAAGGGTTGATGTTCCAGGTCAAGCCTTCCCGCCTCGATCTTCGAGAAATCCAGGATATCATTGATGATGTTGAGGAGCAATTCGCTGCTCGTTCGGATCGTGTTCAGGTACTCCCGCTGTTCGGTCGTCAGCGTCGTGTTCATCAGCAAATCCGTCATACCGATGATACCGTTCATCGGAGTCCGTATTTCGTGGCTCATGTTGGCGAGAAACGAGCTTTTGACTTTGCTCGCAGAGCCCGCCAATTCCTTGTTGAGTACCAATTCGTCCCGCACCGACGCGAGATCCCGGCGAAACTCCAGGTGAGCAACCACCTGTCTGCCCAGCGCTCCAAGGATTTCGCGGCGTTCGGCGGTCAGATGCCCCGGTTTCTTATCAAGGACACATATGGTTCCAAGAGCAACTCCATCGCTCGTCACGAGCGGTGCTCCGGCATAGAAACGAATCCGGGGTTCCGAAACAACAAGTGCGCTCAGCTTGAAACGGTCGTCAGCCGCAGTATCAGCAAGCTCAAAAACGGACGATTGGCGGATTGCCGCGTCGCAGAACGATCCTTCACGCGCTACTTCCGACTCCTGCAGGCCTATCTTTGCTTTGAACCACACCCGATTCCTGTCGACAAATGTAATGAGTGCGATCGGTGTCCCGCAACAAACTGATGCGAGGAACGCGAGGTCGTCAAAATATCGTTCACTTTCCGTATCGAGAATACGGAGAGCCTGGAGGTGTTCCAATCGTCGCGCCTCTTTTTCCGACTCAGCTGTACTCATTGGGATTTACTATGGTGACAAGCGAACAATTTTCCAGGCATCGTGCTCCCGGACATAACAAATCCTGTCGTGAAGGCGATTCGGCCTGTTCTGCCAGAACTCCATCCTGCCGGGGATAAGTCGAAAGCCACCCCAATAATCAGGGAGAGGCACCTTGCCTTTCGAAAACTGTCTTTCAAATTTTTTGAATTCGGCCACGAGGATTGACCGGTTCTCGATAATCTCGCTTTGCCGTGACGCCCAGGCTCCGATGCGACTCAACCGCGGACGGGAATCAAAGTAGCGCATCGATTCTTCCCGTGTCAGGCGTTCGACCTGACCTTCAATCCTGACCTGCCGATCGAGCGTTGGCCAGTAGAACAGCAGTGCAGCCCTGGGGTTCAGGGCCAGTTGACCGCCTTTCCTGCTTTCGTAGTTGGTATAAAATGTAAATCCGCGGTCGTCTGCATCCTTGAGCAGCACTATTCGCGAGGAAGGCTCTCCGTCCGCTGAGGCTGTCGCCAGTGTCATGGCGTTGGGCTGCGGAATGTTCTCATCAACAGCGGCCTGAAACCACTTTCGGAACTGATCGAAAGGGTTGGCGCTGACATTTTTTTCAGAGAGGGTTTTTGTCCCGGGTGTGGACCGATGACGAGCGTTAGGCTTCCTGTTCATTCGCTCTCGTTGTTGTCAAAAACCCTTTTGCTTATTCTCGCCTGGCAACATCGAATCGCGAATCTGCTTGAGGACATTTTCGGGTGTGTAGGGTTTTTGGATGAAATCCTTCGCACCGGATTTGATCATATCCTGACGGACCTTGGTATCCATAAAGCCGCTCGAAAGAATCACATTCACGGTCGGATTGATGGCTTTGAGCTGACGAAGGACATCCCATCCCCCCATCCCCGGAAGGCCCATGTCAGAAAGAACAAGGGAGACTTTGTCCTTCTCACTCCGATACAACTCCACCGCCTGATGGCCGTCCGTCGCGGTGAGGACGCGGTATCCTTCTCCTTCCAGCATTTCTTTGAGCAGGTCAAGAAGAAGCTGCTCGTCTTCGACAACCAGGATAGTCTGTCCTGTAGTTTCCATTCTCTCCCTTGCCAACGGTAATAGATCAAATATAGTTATGCTGCGTGCGAAAGGCAAGATTCACCCTCGAAGACGACGCTCGTGAATGACTCTTCCGTTACGGATACGCGAAGGACGTCCGAAGAACAAGCTCTGTCACCGCATGCACCCGTGCGCTGTCTCATCGTCACAGCTGCCCCGGTACTTGTAATACCTCTGCAATCTCAGTATATTTTGCTCAATGTACATCCTCTGGCGACATATCCTGCGCACCCACATTGCACCGTTCTGTTTTTCGGTCATTGTTCTTGTGTTTATCTTCCTTCTGCAAGCGCTCATCAAATTCCTGGACCAGCTCGCCGGCAAAGGGCTGAGCCCGTTTGTCATTGCAGAGTGGTTTGTTCTGAGTCTCTCCTACATCATCGTCCTCGCGATTCCGATGGGAGTCCTCGTTGCGACGCTGATGGCATTCGGCAATCTGGCCGCAACCAATGAAATCACCGCCATCCGCGCCACCGGTGTCAGTCTCTACAAAATGATGGTTCCTCCGTTTGTCGCATCAGTCGTTCTGTGTGTTCTCCTCATCCAGTTCAACAACGATGTCCTCCCCGATTCGAATCACAGGCTGAAGGTGCTCTCACAGGATATCTACCGGAAGAAACCCACACTCAGCATTGTTCCGGGACTTTTTTCCCAGGATGTGCCGGGCTACAGCATCCTTGTCCGGAAAACGTTTGAACACTCGAACGACCTGGAGGGAGTGACGATTTTTGACAACACCCAACGCACACTCAATACGACAATTACCGCCGAACGGGGAACGATTTCCTTTTCTCCTGATTACCGGAAACTCATCATGGATCTCTCGAACGGCGAAATCCACGAAGTGAATTCCGTCGATTTCAAGCAATACAGGAAAATCAGATTTGTGAAGCACAGAATCGCCATGGATGCCCAGGGGTATGAATTCCAGCGGTCACAGGAAGGATCCGTAGGGCGAAGCGACCGCGAAATGAGCGCCGCCGATATGCGGGTGGTCGTTGACAGCCTGAACAGGGAGCAGGACAAATCCCGCCACAGAATATTCGAATTGCTCCAGCAGGATGTAGCAAAAATCACTCCTGCGCCCAAAACGACTCCACAACCCTATCAATCAGCAGAC
>DATDNS010000560.1:0-6389 GCA_036518155.1 Bacteroidota bacterium | reverse complement strand
ATTGACGATCGTCCGGGTGTACACACCGTAGAGGAGTCCCTGTTGCCGGGACTGGTCAATTCCTCCCAGCGTGAGGAGGTCCGTCCCTTCGAGAAAGAACGGACGCTTCTCTGCAAAGTACAACGGTGAGCGCAAATTGATATCGACCTGGCCCGCATCGGCTTCTACCTGGCTGAAATCGGGATTGTATGCCCCGTCCAGGATAAGTTGGGGGGTGATGCCGTATGTCGCAGTCACTCCTAGTTCTCCGCGATTTTCGAACTGTTTCAGCGCTCCGCCGTCCGCGTGGTACCTGGAACTGTACGTGAATGCCGGCAGAACCTGCCAGAATGCGTAATGCTTCAACCCGTCATACTCCAGCCTCCCCATTTGGTTCACAAACTGGTATCCTTTGGCAGGATCCAGCGACGGATACGATACGTGCTCCAACCTGCGCCCTATCTGCCGCTCGAAGATCATACCCATATACGTCGGGTCGCCGCTGTTGTAGCGGATACTCTTCAGCGGAATACTGACTTCCACGCTGTAGCCTTTGTCGTCGATTTGACCCGCGCTGGCCCAGACAAGGTCGACGCCGATATCTTCGTTTGTATTGGTGCCGCGACTGTCCATCTGAATGCCGATCGGATTAACATAGAAGGCGTACAATGCCTGTTGGTCGTCGAAGGTATCGATGTTCAAACAGATGAAGTCGTCGTTGCGGATGTTGTCCCGTTGTGTGAGCGTCGCTTTGATTTTGGAAGGCTCTGGGTCAAAGCAGCGGAACGCAAAATAGAGGTTGGTGTCGTCATAGGCCGCATAGGCGACGGTCGATTCCGGTATCACTTTTCCGAAATCAGGATAGAACGTCCTGAACCCGGTCACTTTGAGCGCTTTACTCCAAACCGGATCGTCAAGATTGCCGTCGATTCGCGGCGGCGTATCCGTCCGCACCGGTTTCATGGAATCGCCCGCCTGGAGATCCGAACCGATTAAGGCAAAAAGAAACGAGAAACTTGCCGACAGAAATGCGTCGCGCTTCATCAGATTCTACGAATATTGAATGACGTTCGTTATTTCGGTCTGCTCCCCGGCGGAATGATGCCGGCCATCCGCAGATACACGACCATCTGACCGAAGTGGTCTTGAGAGTGTGTCAATGCATAAAATGTAAGCTCTAATCGCGTCATTTTCATACCACGGAAGGAAATCATCTCCAGCGCATTGTCGGTCGTTATCGTCGCTATCGCTTTGTGTCCAAGGGCAAAGGAACCCTTCAGGTAGTTCACGATGTCTGCCTTGGATTTGATCTCGTCGGGTCCATTGACGTTCTTGATTCCTGGGGGGAGCGGGTCGCCCGTAATTGCGCTCCACATTGCGTAGTTGTCCGTCGCGAGATGTTTCACCTGACCGGCAAAGGTGCGGACACCCTTGTAGGCGCTCCCGGGAATGTTGAGGCTTTCCGGAGTGAAATCGAACTTGTCATCGGGCATGGCGTCTGCAAGATCCACGATGTTTTTTTCGACGTAGTTGAGCTGACCGATGCAGCCGCTTTCAAGGCTTGACGAGGCCGGCAAAGATCGTGTTGTCCCTGTGGCTGCAGGAGCGATGGTCGACGTACCGGTGGTCCTGCCACCGGACACGACCAATATTGGGATGGTGAGAAGAACAGTGAATGCTGCCAGCTTCATAGCTGATCCCTCCGTTAAAGTGGCGGTGGTTGACCCCGTCCGTTGTTCGTCGGGGCCATTGTGTTCTGCACGATGAAGAGACACTCGTGATGTCTCATCAACAGCTATTCGCTAAACGGCAATTTGATCTTGTACCGGAACGTCGAACCGTATTGCTGATCGAGCTTCAAAACCTCACGGGTCTTCTTGCTGATCCAGAACACTTCGTGGTTCTTGTCATCGTGTGTCTCCAACAGCCAGCAAGCAATATCTTGGCCTTCATAGCCTTTCAGTGTGCCGCTCCCGGTGACAGCGTACGGAACGAACTCCGGCGCAGAAAAACCGGGGTCGTAGAAATTGATCAGAAACGTTGTATGCTCTTTGAACGGTAACATCGGAAAGACCTCCAGGTCAAGGTGCCAGTTGAGAATATACTGCCCCCGTGCAGCCTCAAAGGCGCTCCACTGACTTTTGCCCGCTGAATCGACCGACTCGGCGAGCGATTTTCCATTGACGATCGCGATGTTGTGAACGAAGTCAAATTTCCACGTCCCGGCTGTGCTCCACCAACTTTCTTGATAGAGTGGCGCAAATGTCGTCTTCTCAGAGTAGGAGGTCACCCTATGAAATACCTGGCTGTTGCTCTCCCATTCCTGCTTGACCCTGATGGCATCTTTGCCCTCGTAGCGGACGAACTCGATATTCCGTGTCCACATCTGGTAACGAACCCGGCTACTGTCTTTTCCGTTTTTGAAATACACGAGATAACGATGGACTCCGGGTATCAATACCTTTGTATCGATGTGGGATGCATCGATCCTGACCGTGTCGGCAGGCTGTGCAGAGCCTGAGGATCCCGGCCATACGGTCACCAGTGTCAAAAGCAGCAGCCACAACTTTATGCGAGACACTCTACCCTCCAAATGAATTGTACTTCAACGGGTCCAACAGGCATGGAATTCTGAATTCAGCTTGTTGTTGGATTACACGTGAAGCGTTCGGCGTTCAATCTTTTGCCTGCGGCCTGGGTTTGAGTTCCCACAACACGTTCACGATCTTCCATTCACCGTCGAACTTTGCTTCCTGCAGGTAGTCGATCCAGCCGGATGCAACGATCTTCACAACGGCGGCATTGTTGTAGCGGTCGAGGATTGTGACTTCCTTCATTTGCTGTTCCTTTGGAGTTTTGCTCCCACCACCCCTTTTTGTGTACTGCACAAGGGTCATCGCACTCATCTGATTGAGTTGGCTCCGGCCGGACTTCGGGTCGGTATACACCATCCGTTTGGCGAGTTCCGGGTGGAGTGCTTTTTCCATGCGTTCGCCATTTCCCTCGTACCATCCTTCGATGTAATTGAGGGCGGTTGCCGTGATCGCGCTGTCTTCTTTCGTTGGGGCAGTCTGTGCACTCGCTGGCAAGGACAGCATTATTAACATTGCAGCGCAAATGGTAAGCGTTTTCATAGGATTCCTTTTGTCTTGAAGGTGTTCAATCGCGGATCGTCCTCACTGAGTCTCCGGTTTCGCCATCATTGACGGGGCTTCGGGGGATGGCAGGTAGCAGAAATCTACGTGGTTTCGCCGTTGATAGTTGCGCTTCGGGGGATGTTATTACGGTTCGGGTGACGGGAGAATTTTCTTTCTCAAGCCATTGATTGACCATTGTCCCGGTCCAAAGGCTGCGATGAAGAGGAGACCCCCCATAATCGCGAGATTCTTCCGGAAATGTGTCTCCAGCATGCCGGCCAGGTTCGCCGGAGCCGACCAATAATTATGAAAAAGAACGGTCAAAACGGCCATATAGAGGAACATGACCATCGCTGCCAATCGCGCCTGGTATCCGGTGACGAGACATACAGACCCTCCAACTTCGATGATCATGGCGATGGCAAGTAATTCCGGGATAAACGGCAAGTGTCGCGTTGACATATACGCGATGTTACCGTCCCAGGCAACGATCTTCGCCAGTCCGCTCGTAATGAATATGTACGCCACGAGAAGGCGTCCGAAAAATGGAATCGCCGGATGATCGAATTTCATGGTGTTATTTCCCTTCGTGATGATCGAGCACTCTGTTTGCCGTCGCTTGTTGGTTCAGGATCCTCCTCTCATCAAGCCTTCGCAATCTTGACCACGACGGTAAATTGATTGTTCCTGCCGGAAGTCTCCTCAACGGTGACAATGCCATTCCACATTTCCCCCTTCTTCCCCTTGAATTTCCATTCGCTTCTTCCACCAGTTCCACCCTTGACCATAGTCCAATGAGCCGCTGAAGAAAGAGTCGATTCAATGTACTCCGCCAATTCTCCCGCGGTTTTGTTCGAAGTTCCACGGAGGATTCGCTGCCAGTGATCGGTTCCACCCTCTGTGCTGACGACGTCCCATTTGCCAAAGTCGGCTCCCGGGTTCATGTCGGGAATAAGCTTGTCTGCCATTGCGGCGCGAACGAACCCCGCACGCTCACTGAAGTCGTATTCTTCAATGAGAGCCACCTGTTGCGCATATCCTCTTCCCATCAGGAGTTCAACGACGTGCAGAGCGCCGTCGATGCCGGCCGAAAGACCCGCTGTCGTGATGATCTTTCCGTTGTCGACGAAACGCTGGTCGTCGACAACCCTGATCTTCGGAAACTGGTCCCTAAGGCGCGGGATGTTGCCGTTGGTCGTCGTTGCGGAAAGGCCGTCAAGCAACCCCGCGTGCGCGAGAATGAACGCGCCGTTGCACACAGACATCGTGTGTTCACAACGGGCGGTTTCCTCTATTATCCATTTGAGCGTTGCTGCATCATCTTGCGCAGCTTTGACGCCGCCGCCTGGAACAACAAGGACGGTTGCCTTGGGTGCGTCGTCAAAGGAATATTTCGGGACGACGGTCAATCCCATGGCAGTGGTGATCGGATCCTTTGTGCGCGCGACGGTGTAAACGTCGAAGTTCGCAGCCCCGAATACTTCATACGGTCCGGTGAAGTCAATGACTTCTACTCCATTGAAGATGAGGATCGCAATCTTTTTGGATTCCACAAGTGCTTTAGCTTCTGCTCTCACCTTCGCTTCCGCTTCTGAGATGAGAGGCATGCCGCAATCCGGACACGTCCCCGGGTTGTCAAAGAATTTTGCATCGCACGGAAGTCCGCACGGCGAACAAACGTAACGACCGACCCCTGCGTTCGCACACGTCGCAACAAGGACCGTGGCGACGAACAGCAGGAACACGAATGAGCGCCGAAGAATCGCCCCCGGAAAAGTATCGAGTGAGTTGTGCACGTGGATTCTCCCTTGTTGTTGGTTGTTGAACTGTTCAAAAACTTCAATATTCTTCGGAATTGACCACCCGAGTATTTTCACCGCGAGTCTTCCCTTCTGCCCGCCACACAATCGGTAGGTTGCTTAATGTACGTTGTAACGATACTACGTTCCGCGGCGATTTTGTTGCGATTGGAGACGAAAATGTTTCCGGTACGTGCTTGGCTTGACCCCGAACCTGCGCTCAAATGCCCGTCGGAACGCATCGGCACTCCCAAATCCGACCGAGGCTGCCACGTTTTCGATCGTTTGCGCGGGGATTGTGAGCCGTTCGCGTGCCTGGCCGAGACGCAAGTCTTCGACAAACGTTGCCGGCGTATTGCCAAAGACGTCCTTGAACCGGCGGCTGAAGTGGCGCGGACTGAGACACGCCCGTTCCGCAAGCGCCCGGACAGACAGGTTCTGACGAAGATGTCCCCGCATCCACGCAGTGAGGTCGGCAAACGCATCCGTTGTCTCTGACTGATATTGCAGCGGCTCGGAAAATTGTTCCTGCCCGCCGGGTCTCTTGAGATAAACCACGAGCTCTCGTGCGACGGCAAGCGCAACCTTTGGTCCGAAGTCCGCTTCAATGAGCGCAAGGGAGAGATCGATTCCCGAGGTCACACCTGCACACGTATAGAAAGGTCCGTCTTTGAGGTAGAGCGCGTTGGGGTCCACGTTAAGGCGCGGAAAACGTTCTGCGAGGTCCCGTGCGTGGCGCCAATGCGTCGTTACCCGGCGATCGTCAAGAAGGCCTGTCGCCGCCAGCGCATAAACGCCCGTGCACACAGAAGCGATGCGCCTGATGCTGCCGGCCCGTGCGGCGATCCAGTCTGCAGCCTTCTTCTGGATCCCCGGCTCGCGCAGACCTTTTCCCCCGGGAATGATGAGCGTATCGAGAGACGGTGCGTTGTGAATAGTCCTGTGCGGTTTGAAGACGATTCCCGATTCAGCTGTGAACGGTTTTCCGCTCAGCCCGATAATGAAGATTTCATAGCAATTCTCCGGGGTACCGCGCTGGTCTTCGATCGTTGCCGATGTAAACGCATCGATCGGACCCGCAAGATCGAGCGCCATAACGCCTTCATATCCGAGAAAACCAACCCGCTTTCGTTTCATCCTTCGTTTCTCCTTGAAGAATATACGGAAGAACCCGCGTGTCTTATCGGACTTAATAACGACACTTTCGGCCATAACGGTTCCCGGCAAACTTTTGCAACGTGTGTGGCGGACGAACGGGCGAGCGACTTTTCAGCTCTACAAACCTGAGTTGGGAAGCAGGGAACGTAGTTCAAAAGCAGGGTGTTCGAATAAACAACAAAATGAGGTGCAGTTGAATTTGCATGCCAAACTGGTCAATATTTGCGCCCTTGCTGTAAGCCTTATCGCTGTTGTTCCGGCCTCGGTAATTATCCAATCGGCGCATCATTGCTCGACCGAGTCAACGACGAAGAGA
>DATDNS010000559.1:0-12792 GCA_036518155.1 Bacteroidota bacterium | reverse complement strand
ATCGGAGGCCAACAGCCCGTGTTGATGGGGAATGACAACTTTACCGCCGCCCCGTCAGGGACGTTTGCAACAAAGGACGGTTACATCAATATCGCCGCGAACAAGCAGGAACAGTGGGAAGCCGTCGCCGAAGTCCTTGGTGTGCCAGAATTGAAATCAGACCCGAGATTTCAGGAGCGCGACAATCGCAAGAAGAATCGCAAACTTCTCACACCGCTACTCGAAGCAAAGCTCAAGAATCGCGAGACTGCGTACTGGGTTGAGGTGATGAATGAGCACGACGTCCCTTCTGGCGCGATCCTGAGCCTCGGTGACGCCCTGGAGCAGGAACAGATTGTCCATCGGAACACGCTGAAGAGCGTTCACGCAGAGGGAATAGGAGAGATGAAACTGTTCAACCTTACCGCAAAGTTTGAGAAAACTCCAGGCTGCGTTGAATCCGCTCCCCCGAAACTCTCCGAACACACGTGCGATGTATTGAAAGGGCTTGGCTATTCGGAAAAGGAGATCGCAGGACTCAGGGAACGCAAAATAATCTGACCCAGCCGGGGTCGGGGGCAATGACGCCTTGACGAATACTACGAATGAACGTAAGAAGACCGATGAGGAAAGGAACATATTCATGGGAATGACAATCGTTGAAAAAATACTTGCGCGGGCAGCCGGGATGAATTCACTGAAAGCCGGTGATGTCGTCGAGCCGAAAGTCGATCTTGCAATGTCCCACGAAAATGGAGCATTGGTGATCAACCAGTTCATGGAAATCTATGAAGGGACTTCGAAAGCGCCGAAAATCTGGGATCCTTCGAAAATCGCGATCATCTTCGACCACCGCGTGCCTGCAGAGTCGCCAAAAACCGCGTCGAACCAGAAGAAAATCCGGGAATTCGTTGCGGCCCAGGGCATAGCAAAATTCCACGATATCCGCGGGGACCGGGGCGGAATTTGTCATCAGATTCTTCCGGAAAGCGGTTATGTCCGACCGGGCGACGTTGTTGTCGGGACGGACTCCCACACAACAAGCCACGGAGCTCTTGGCGCATTTTCATTCGGCATCGGAGCTACGGAAATGGCCAGCGTATGGGCGCTTGGCGTTGCGCTCAATATCGAAGTGCCGGCGACCATCAAGGTGAACGTCACCGGCCGATTCAAAAAGTTCGTCGGACCAAAAGACTTGATCCTGTATCTCATCGGAAAAATCAGCGCACAAGGAGCAAATTTCAAGGCATTGGAATTTTGCGGGCCGGTTATCCAACGGATGTCGACGTCCGGCCGTCTTGTCATTTGCAACATGTCTGTCGAAGCAGGGGCAACCGCTGGAATTGTTCCGCCGGATGAAGAAACAAGGAGGTTCCTCCGGGATGAAGCCGGGGTGAAAGGAAAGATCGACAGTGTGGTCTCCGACGACAATGCAACGTACGAACAAGTTATCGATGTCGACGTTTCAAATCTGGAGCCCCAAATTGCATGCCCGCACACTGTCGACAACGTAAAAACGGTGAAGCAGGTCAAAGGTACGCGCGTGCACCAGGTGGTAATAGGATCGTGCACGAATGGCCGGCTTGAAGACCTAGAGGTAGCGGCAAAAATTCTCAAAGGGAAAAAAGTAGCCGAGAGCACCCGTATGCTTGTGTTCCCTGCATCCGCGCGGATCTATGCACAGGCCCTGGGCAAAGGGATAATCGGAGAATTCATGAAGGCCGGCGCCGTCATCATGAATCCCGGTTGCGGACCGTGTCTCGGCGTCCACGAAGGAGCCCTCGGCGACGGCGAAATAGCTCTCTCAACGACGAACAGGAATTTCAAAGGCAGAATGGGAAACCCCAATTCGGAGGTATTCCTGTGCTCGCCCGCCGTCGCGGCGGCATCTGCTATTACGGGTGTCATTACCGACCCTGCGAAAGGAGTGAATTGACATGGCGAAAGTAGTCTTTGTGGTTGGCGACGATGTGTCGACCGACGTCATTTATCCGGGGCGCTACATGGCGACAGTCCTTCCGACCGAAACCCCCCAATTTGCATTCGCGGACAGCAAGGAATTCAACGCGAAGTTGAAGGAAAAACTCATTCCGGCCGGGAGCATCATCATCGGCGGAAAAAATTTCGGCTGCGGGTCATCGCGAGAACAAGCCGTGTCGACCCTGAAGGGGCACGAACTCGTGGTCGTCGCAAAGGATTTTGCCCGCATCTTTCTCCAGAATGGAATCAACCTCGGACTCCGGACGATCGTTTGTCCGGATGTCGAGGCTTCGTTGGGAGATGAATTGGAAATCTCGGCCGGAGAAATCTGGAACAAAACGACCGGTAAACGATTCTCCGTTGTTCCGCTTCCTGCTGCACGTCAGGAAATCATCAATGCAGGAGGTCTCATTCCGTATACCAGGAAGCGATTGATGAACCAACCCGGGATGAGTTGATCCTGCATTCATATTCCGCGAGTCCTGACAAGTCCGGCAGTCTGTTGGTCCCTTCACACCCAACCGCCGGACTTTTCTTTCACACACCCTCAAAACCAGATCCTTATTTCGTTCGGTTGGGATTGAGAAATCAACAAAAACTTCTATCTTATATTCGTTGTCCGTGCATGCTGCTGCAAGCAAAGATGGAATGCGTGATCGTATTGCTGTTTAATGAACCCGGTCGAGCAATTGACTGCTATGCAAATAGACGAACTTCCCACTCCGGCTCTTTTGCTCGATCTCGACATTCTTGAGCGGAACCTCTCAAGAATGCAGAAAAGGATCGATTCTCTCGGCTCGTCGCTTCGACCCCACGTTAAGACTCATAAATGTGTCGAAATCGCAAATCGTCAGCGACAATTGGGTTGCCGGGGAATTACCGTATCGACGTTCTATGAAGCAGAACAATTTGCTCGGGCAGGGTTCAACGACATCACGTGGGCATTCCCAATTCCCGCGGTGTACACATCCCGCGTTGCAAAGCTTGCGGAGACAATCACTCTACGTATCGTTGTCGACAGCATGGATGCGCTGGAATATGTCGGGAATACGGCTCGATCTTCTGGGATAAGAATACACGTGTGGCTCAAAGTCGATTGCGGGTACCACCGGGCCGGTGTCGACCCAGATTCCTCGCTGGCGGAGCAACTGGTCCGTTCGCTTTCAGAATCGAAAGTCCTGGCGTTCGACGGCATTCTTTCGCATTCCGGGCACGCGTATTATGGAAAAAACCGTATGGAAATCCTGGCTGTGGCGAACCAGGAAAGGACGGTGATGACGGATTTTGCCGAACGCATGCGCAGGAAAGGATACCAACTGCCTGCGGTCAGTATTGGTTCTACTCCCGCCATATCCGTCATTGACAATCTTGAAGGCATATCCGAAGTTCGACCCGGCAACTACTGCTTCTTTGATCAGACCATGGTTGACCTCGGCGTTTGCGGCGTGGAAGACTGTGCCGTGACGGTCCTCGCCAGTGTCATTTCTCATCAGCCCGGGGCATCGCACGTTGTCGTGGATGCGGGTGCACTGGCACTCTCAAAAGATACGGGTGTGTCAAAGGCAGAACAGGCCCCCGTGATGGGAGTACTCTTTGAAGACTACGGGAAGAAAAGTACATTCGAAAAGATCGCGCTGAGAACATTATCTCAGGAACACGGTAAGATCCTTGCAGAGAAGGCATCATTTGTCGATGGCAGATTCCGGGTGGGGGAGAGAGTGCGGATCCTGGAAAACCACTCGTGTCTCACAGTTCCACACTTTCCCGGCTACAATGTTGTGCGCGGAACGGAAGTGATCGACCGCTGGAGTATTTTTGGGGGAAGGACTTCAGTGTGAGCAAGCCATCGTTGAATCTGTAGCGTGTCGTTGCGAAATTCGACAGCGACGTGGGACGCACGGCTATCATGCAACCATCGTTGGCGACCATCATTCATCAAACGAATACTCAATTCTTATGACGACGTTAAAACAACATACTGCCCTCGTAACGGGGGCAAGCAGCGGTATCGGCATGGCGTGCGCGCGCAAATTGGCGGAAGCAGGCGCACGAACGATCCTTGTTGCCCGTCGGAAAAGTCGGATCGACGAACTGGCAAGGCAACTCACAGAACGCTTCCACACAGAGTCTCTTGTCGTTGAGCTCGATGTCAGAAAACGACAGGAAGTCCTCGAGAAATTCAATTCTCTCCCGGCGTCCTGGCAATCGATTGACGTGTTGGTGAATAATGCCGGTCTCAGCCGGGGACTCGACAAGCTGCACGAAGGGTCCATCGACGACTGGGAGGAAATGCTGGACACGAATGTCAAGGGCTTGTTGTACGTAACGAGGGCAATCGTACCCGGCATGGTTTCTCGCGGTAGGGGTATGATCATTAACATTGGCTCGATTGCGGGTCACGAAGTGTATCAGAAAGGAAACGTCTATTGCGCGTCAAAGCATGCGGTCGACGCGTTAACCACAGGACTGCGCCTCGACCTTGTGGATACTCCGCTTCGCGTCTGCACAGTCGACCCTGGCCTGGTGGAAACCGAATTCAGTGAAGTCAGATTCCGCGGCGATGTTCAGCGCGCCAAACAGACATACCAACACATGACTCCGCTCACCCCGGAAGATATCGCCGATGCCGTTCTGTATTGCGCAACGCGGCCACCACACGTCCAAATCGCCCAACTGATGATTCTGCCGACAGCGCAGGGATCGACAACCCTCGTCCATCGCGCTCAGAACTAATGGCACAATTTCGAACAGAATACGCCCGGCAATTTATCGTTATTGCATCCGTTCTCGGCTTCACCGGTGTCGGCCTGGGGGCCTTTGGCGCGCACGCACTCAAGTCAATCGTGTCCTCCGACATGCTCTCGGTTTTCGAGACTGCTGTCCGGTATCAGATGTATCACGCCTTTGCGCTTGCTGTCGTTGCCTGGGCCCTGGACGGTGGTCAGAATAGGACGATTAGGATTGCAGGATGGTTGTTCGTAGCTGGGGTGATCCTCTTTTCGGGAAGTCTCTACCTCCTCGTGTTGACTGCCAGTCGCGGTTTTGGCTTCATCACACCGTTTGGCGGTGTGTCGTTACTTGGTGGATGGTTGCTGCTTGCGCTGGGATTCTGGAAGAATACTTCCGGTTGAGGAAGAAATCACCGGAGAAGGACCAACGCGGATGGGTTTTACTTCTTTTGTAGGTCCTTGAATTTCCTGGCGAAGTGTGAGGTCGGTTCGAACTCGCGTTGCTGGATTTTGATTTGGAAATCCAGAGTGTGTGGCGGCCAAATGACGACAGTGCTGTCCTTGGTCACAAGCGTTTCGCCGTTTGTCGAAAGGACAGTCTCGTCTTTGCCAAGATTCAATCGCGTGGTATCCTCGTACTTGACGCCGTCCTTCATTTTCTTAATATCGGAGAAGATCCCTGTTTCCCGCCATACCAGTATTCCGTGCCTGAGTGCAAGATGACGGTCCTTGATGTACACTCCGTCGTCCATGCGTTCCAGAAGGTATTTGTCATCCTTCCACTTGCTGATGAGGTCGTTGAAATCGTCATCCTGTTTCGCAGGTTCGGACGCACTCGATTCGATGTTTGTGTATTCGACAGAAATGGTACCGCTCTTGCCGTCAGTGTTCAATCTGATATGATACTCTATCGTCTCATAGATGAGACATCCGTTGAATGCAAAGACGAGAATGGCGAACAGGCAGATTTTCGATGCGTTTGGCGTTTTCAAATCCACTCTCCCTTTCCCCCGCCAGGATATCTACACTGTGACCGAATGGAAACGAACCTGCCGGCGGAACGCAGATGAACGTCTGTTGACACGGCCGTGGGATCGCCGTGTTGTTCAATTTCGAGGTATCAGACGAAGCGATTGACTACAGTTGTTCAGAGGCTGATTGCGGAGGGTTGTCGGTCTTGCGCGTTCCCTGAATACTCTCCATCTTTTTTGTCACGAGCGAGGTAAGATCCAACATTGATTTCATCCCTGTGGATACTACCTCGATTCCCTTTCTCAGTTCTACGAAGACTTCACGACATTTCCCTTTTGCATCCGCAGGGACAAGCCGCAGGACTTCATCCTCCTGGCGCTGAAGGTTTTTCAGGAGACCCGTGAGGCTGCTTTCGACAAACTGACCGAGAGAGTTCACGGTATTCTCAAACATCTTCAAAGACTCAAGGTCCCTCTGTGTCCCCTTCGATGATTTTTCTTCTTCTTCGCGCCTGTGCAGATCCCGGCGGTAAAGATACCGTTCGTGGACGCTCATAACGGCAATCGGGAGGCGATTGATATCAATTTGGTCTTTGCGGAAGTAGTCGTAAACGCCAAGTCTCATCGCCTCCACAGCAATCGTTTCAGAGCCCGCCGCTGTCAACATAATCACGGGAGTGTTGATCTTCTCTTTTTGCATCCAGTGGAGAAGATCCAGACCGGACATTTCGGGCATATTGTAATCGAGGATGACCACATCGAAGGATTCATTTTTCAACTCATCCATCGCGCTCGCCGCCGAATTGCAGGACTTCGCCACATATTTGTGAGACAATTTGAGAGCCATTTCAAGGCCCATACGGTAGGAATCTTCGTCGTCAACGACAAGAATACGCAAGAGCGAGGAACCGGCTGGAGATGTCATCGGCATCGAGTTATGAAAAGTAACTTCGGTTACTAGTGAAGATAGTATGTGAAATTGCCGGAAAATTCAAGACTCGTCAGAACAATATTTTAAAATCAGGAACGCCGGAAGTCTCCGGGCGAGATTGTGTTTGTCCGGGCCTTTATCTCACATTTTTGATTGCGGCGCCCACTTTTTCAGGAAGTTGAAGACCTTGTCGTGATCGTGGTGGTTGCCTGACTCCAACTCGCCTGTGTCCTGCGAGTGCAGCAGTTTGCCGTCATTCTCGAGAACGAACAGATGAGGATAGCCATTGATGGGCGGATAAACTGACAGGACCTTTTCGTTCTTGTTCTCTTTGCTATAGTTGACCTTCACGACAACAAAATGTTGGCTCAGGAAATCGGCAACGTCCTTGTTGTCAAGAAAAAACTTGTCGAGCTTGTGGCACCACGAACACCATTCGCCGCCTACGTCAAGCAGAATCCTTTTACCCTCCTTTTGTGCGAGAAGAATCGCGTTGGCTATGTCTTGAGAGGCATCGCGACTGGGGTCAAACTTTTCCCTTGTTTTCGCGGCGGATGCGACTGAATCCTGGCCGGGAGATCCGGCAGGAGTGTTGCGGGTTTCCAATGGCTTTGCGACGGTCGAAATCAGGAAGCAAAGAAATGCAACAACGATGAGGAAGCAGGTTTTCATGTGGTGCTCCACGAATCTGTGATGGCAATAATGTGAGCAGGCAGGGCCCTGAGTCAAATCAGCGCCCAGAGAAATTAGTCTATTTTGGCAACGCAAGCAAGTTGCGTATGTCGTCAAAGAAGCTTCAAGGATGATGATTCATCTTCCGGTCCGGTAATAACCGCGCGCACGAGTCGCATCAGTTCTTCTTATGGGCAGACATCCTGTCCCTCATTCTGAATTGTCCTTTCAGACAATGTTTTGGACTGGCGAGTGCACTGCGAGTCGTTTTGGAAATTCCCCTGTCGCTGGTTCGACACCATAAGTGTGTGTGGGCCTATTCTGGACGAACCTGCGGATTGTCTGAAGTCTCCGTCCGCTCAATTTGTGATGAAAAAGCTCCAGCCATCACTCGAATGACAAAAATTATGCATTCCACAGGCTCGCGGGTTTGACGATGGAAAAGCATGCGGCAAGACTTCAACGGCGACGTCAAAGGAGTCTTCTGAAAATACTCTGCAGCGATGTGACGACGATTCTCCCGTCAGGAGTTTTCCTACTCAAGTGTAACAAGAGTTGCAACGGATTTTCAAAGGATCTCATGAAACCCATTTTCCAATCTATGCAACTTAGAGTCTACGGCTAAAGTGATTCTTCAGTGGAAGCCACATACTTATGTTGCTGAATTGACCTTTTTGTTTGTTTGCATTTCACTGTTTGAATTCTTATTATACTTTTCCAATAAAGCGCTTTTCCATAGAGATCCCCTGGAATTTGACTCAATGGCGGCAAAAAGCTCAAATCCTGCACAACCTACTTCCGCCTCGAAAGATGCCGCGCGGCAATGTCTCCTGCAAGCCGATAAGTTTCTGAAGGAATTGAATTTCAAACTCTGCAAGGAACAACTTCAAAAGGCCAAAGAACTGGACCCGACGAACCCATATATCTACGCGTTCGAAGACCGAATTGTCTATTTCGAACAGCAGGAAAAGAAGAAGAGCGACACGAAGGTGGCGAAGCCGGTGGTCCTTGAGCAGGTTCAGGAGGCCGTTGCCAAAAATCAGGCAGGAACTGATGGTGGAAACAAAACAGGAGATCATCTTTCGGTTGAAGAACAGCGGCGAAAAGAAGCAGAAGCTCGGGCCGTTGCAGAGGAACAACGAAGAAAAGAACTGGAAGCACGGGTAGCGGCTGAAGAACGAAAGAGAAAAGAACTGGAAGCCAAGATCGCAGCCGAAGAAAAGAAACGCGCAGAACTTGAGACTCGACGGAAAACCGAGACCGCTGACCCCACCGAAGATTTGATTCGAAAAGAAATTGAGACGAGAATAGCTCAGGAACGAAAGAAACAGGACGCCGATATATGGGCATCGACGGAAGCCCGTCTGGTGGAGGAACGAAGGCGACAGGAAGACGAGCTTCGGGCCGCTGTTGAAGTCCGCATCAGGGAAGAGCGCATCAAAAAAGAAATGGAATCCCGCCTTCTCGAAGAACGGATGAAAAAGGAAGCGGAAATCCAGGCTGCGGTCGAGGCACGCCTTACTGAGGAAAAATGGAAACAGGAGGTAAAAGAACGGATTCTCCGGGATCGGCAGAAGCAGGAAGACGAAATGCGTGCGTCGTTGGAGCTCAAGTACGCGGAAGCGGACCGCAGGCGCGAAGAGGAGTCAAAAGCATCCCTCGAAGCGCGGCTCGCCGAAGAGAAGTTGAAGCAGGAGGTTGAAGCTCGCACCCTTGAGGAGCAACGGCGGAAAGAGGCTGAGGCACGGGCTGCCGAAGAACGGAAGAAAGCTGAAGAAATGCGTCGACAGCTCGAGGAGCTGACGCAGGCCCTTGAGCAGGAGAAAAAGGCCAGGGAGGAAATATCCACAAAGAACCTTCAGAATGCTGTAAAACAGCTTCGGGCTTCGATGGAAGTCGCCTGGGTCAACGGCAGTCCTAAGGAAGAAGTATCGCATTCACTGCACGACATTGCGGTCTCTCTGTCCATCCCGCCGGAAGTCGAGCAATCCGTACAGCGCGAGGTAAAACTTGAAATGTACAGCCGGGCTGTGAAAGAAGTTATCTCGAAAAGGAAACTCTTGCGGAATTCTTCATCCACCCTGGAATGGATCAGAAAAGTGTATCAGGTGAGCGTGTCAGAATACCTCGAGAACGAATCCAAGTTCCTGCTTGATTTGGTGGCCGACCAGTATAAAGGCACCGTCTTGTTTGTTTCCAGGACGATCGGAACAAAGGAAGACTTGACTCCGCGGTTGAAATCCTCGGGCTTTGCCGTTGTTCAGTCGCCGACGCCGGAGGGAGCGTTGGAGAAAATCGAGAAAATAAACCCGAATGTCATTCTTTGCGATTCGGAATTTCCGGAAGGCGGTTTGAGCGGCATGCGCTTCCTCCACGTTATTCGCGCAAGTTCGAAATTCAATTTTGTTCCGTTCATTTTTCTGGCGGAGGCGGGGGATGTGGGACAGCTGCAGTCATCGGAACTCAAGCCGAATGAAGGATTCGTCAAGAAACCGATTGACTGGGAAGAACTCACGAGTCGGATCAATGAAAAGCTCCAGCATTTCAGAGAATATATTTCTTCACTTGGATAACAATTGCGTGACGGCATAACGAGAGGCGTTCTTTCGTTTCGCATTCGCAGGTAAAGGACCAGACACATGAGTAAAACAGTATTGCTTGTAGAAGATGATGAAGACAACCGTGACCTCGTGATTTTCGTCGTCGCGCGCAGCAGGCTCGACATCGAGGTTGAGATTGCGGAAAACGGACAGGAAGCGATCGACAAAGCCTTTGCAAAACCCCCGCACCTGATTCTTATGGACATGCAAATGCCCGTTATGGACGGCTGGCACGCAGTCCCGATTCTCAAGGCGGACGAGAGAACGAAGGCAATCCCGATCATTGCATTCACCGCTCAGGCAAAGCCGGAGGACAGGGCACGCACGAAGGAAATCGGGTGCGTGGAACACTATTCAAAGCCGATGGATCCGGAAGAATTGCTGGGACTTATTCAACGGCACTTGGGTCTCTGAACCGGTCAGGATTCGGGGTGTGACCGATTGCACAAACGATGAGATGAAATGCTGCACACGATCGTGACAACGAGGATGGTATGATTAAATCAAGGTTGTACTGGAGAGTACTCGCGAATTTTGCAATGTTGTTGATTGTCCTGACGGCAATGACCGTCCTGACGCTGATTATTCTTTCGCAGATCGAAAAGAACTTCGGACTGGCCCAGGCGGATAATATTACCCTGGCGGACATTGAAACCGTTCGGCAGTACTTGAATGACATCCCTGCCTCAGCGAATGAGTACTCCATTACTTCATCACCGAGGGCGCTGGCAAACTATCAAAGCGGTATCCAGGAATTTGACTACGCCATTGCCCGGCTGCAGAAAGACTTCGATGATAGTTCGTCGGTCCAGGATATTCGCCAGATCCAGGTTCTCTTCCGCAGCTGGTCCCAGTATGTCGGGGACAAGATGATTCTTGTCGGAAACACACTGAGGACGGAGGAGAATGCAAAAGCTGTACAGGATTCGCTCAAATCGGCCTTCATGATCGAATCGAAGATACAATACATATCGAGTGCAAGGAATTTCGCACACCAACTTTACAAGAAAAAAATTCAGACCCTTCCCCAGAACATCTCAACCGCTCTTGGGATGAGCAACGATTTAAGGAAGTTTATCGAATTCGTGAATGTTCTACTGGCCGTATTTGCGCTTGCCCTGGGACTGTATCTGACACGGTCAATCACCAACCCGATCAGGTTGCTGAAGCAGGGGACACAAAATATCTCTGCGGGGATTTTCGAGCCGATCGTTATTGATCGCTCGGACGAGCTTGGAGAGCTCGCGGCAAATTTCAATGCCATGTCGCTGGAACTCGGTAACAACTATAACCGGTTGAAAGCTTATTCCGAGCTGGTAACGACCCTCAATTCTCTCAAGTCACTCGACGAAATCAAGAAACAGAGTCTTCGGATTCTTTGCGAAAACACACACGCATCCGTCGGTGCGCTCTATCTTGTCGACAAAGACAAGAACGTGCTGGAACTCGTCGAAGGATACGCGTTGAAACAGGGCGGAGAGAGTCTGAAGTCATTTCGCATCGGCGAAGGGATTCCCGGTCAGTGTGCCGCCGAGGAAAAAGTCCTCGAACTGGAGTCAATTCCTGCTCATTCCGCTTTCGCCATCGATACGGGCCTCGTCGAAATCCTCCCCGGCTACATTACAGCCATACCCATACTCTTTCAGAACCGTATTCTGGGAGTCCTTGTCCTTGGCTCGACGAGGAAATTTGATGTGCTGGAAAAGGAAATCATCAACAATTCTGTCCCCCAGCTGAGCGTTGCGATTACCAACGCAATCAATGACGAAGCGACAAGGAAGCTCTCGCTCGAAATCGCACGTCGCAACGATGAACTCAATTCGAAGAACGCGGAGCTCGAAAAAGCGTACCGCGTAAAATCGGATTTCCTTTCGAGCATGTCTCATGAATTACGGACACCGCTGAACTCCATCATTGGATTCAGTTCCGTCCTCCTCGGCCCGACGGGGGATCCCCTGACCGCCGACCAGCGCATGGCACTGGGGAAAGTCCTGAAAAACGGCCAGCATCTCCTGCAGCTCATCAACGATATCCTGGATTTGTCGAAACTTGAGTCCGGCAGGATGTCGATGAGTGCTGAGAGCGATGATGCTGCTTCGGTGGTATCAAGTTGCACGATGATCGTGGAGCCGCTCATCAAACAAAAAGGCCTGCAGCTGACACAGGACATCCAACCGAATCTTCCCACTCTGATGACAGACATTGTGAAGATCAGGCAGATTCTCGTCAACCTCCTGAGCAACGCCGCCAAGTTTACCGAAAAAGGGGAGATTATTGTCAGGGCACGGGAGAGCAACGGCATGATCGCCTTTTCCGTCAAAGACTCGGGAATTGGTATCGAGAAAAAGAACTTCAATCTTGTGTTCGAGGAATTTCAACAGGTGGATAACAGCAGCACCCGCAAATACAAGGGTACGGGATTGGGTTTGCCGATTGCCAGGAAACTTGCCCGATTGCTGGGAGGAGATCTGTCTGTCGACAGTGAGTACGGCAAGGGGTCGACATTTACGCTCACTATTCCACCGACATTGCCCCAGCAGTCGCAAACAGTCACCGTCAAACCAGCTTCCCCACAACCGCAGCCGTCACCTTCGCCTTTGCCATCGGCACCGCGGCCGACCCAGAAAGTGTCTGCCACATCCGCGCACGGCGTCGAAATCCTTTGTATTGACGACGACCCGGATGTTATTGAGATCCTGCGCAAATACCTTGTCCCGGAAGGATACTCCGTGGTTGGAGCACTCTCCGGCGATGAGGGGATCGAGATTGCAGCACGGATCAAGCCCGCACTCATTACACTCGACATTATGATGCCGAGAAAAGATGGATGGCAGGTTCTCCGGGAATTAAAGAATAACAGTGCCACAAAGGACATCCCGGTCGTGATTCACTCTGTGGTAGACAACAAACCGCTTGCCATGTCCCTTGGG